>JBKDZW010000162.1:0-4054 GCA_047971685.1 Rhodoblastus sp. | reverse complement strand
CAGGCGGCGCGCGGCTTTTCCTTCCGCTTCGACGGGCCGCTCGACATGCGCATGGAAAGCGCCGGCGAAAGCGCCGCCGACATCGTCAATGAAGCGTCCGAAGAAGCGCTCGCCGACATCATCTATCATTATGGCGAAGAGCGCGCCTCGCGGCGCATCGCGCGTTTCATCGCGCAGGCGCGCAATAGGGCGCCGATTGCAACCACCGCCGCGCTCGCCGATATCGTGCAGCGCGCCATTCCCGGCAAACCCGGCGACATACATCCGGCCACCCGCACATTTCAGGCCCTGCGCATTGCGGTCAACGACGAACTGGGGGAACTCGTGCGGGCGCTGGCGGGGGCGGAAGACGTTCTGGTCGAAGGCGGCGCGCTCGCCGTCGTGACCTTTCATTCTCTGGAAGATCGCATCGTGAAGCAGTTTCTTGCGCAACGTTCGGGCCGCGGCGAGGCGCGCTCGCGCCTGCTGCCGGGCGAGCCCGCGCCGCCTGCCTCGACATTTGCGCTTGCAACGCGACAGGCGATCTCGCCCACGCGGCAAGAAGTCGCCGGCAATATCCGCGCGCGATCGGCAAAGCTGCGGGTCGCGCTGCGCACGGCGGCGGCTCCGCTTGGCCTCGACCGCCGGCTTGCCGATCTTGCCGCGCCGCCCGAAAGCGCGAACCCGAAACGCGAAGCCAACAAACGCCGGAAGGGGAAGCGCCCATGATCCGCTTTCTCAATATCGCCGCCGCCGCCGCGCTCATCGGCTCGGCGGTCTATGCCTATACGATCAAATATCAGACGATCTATCGCGCCGATCAGATCGCCAAGCTCACGCGCCAGATTCAGCAGGAGCGCGACGGGCTCAACGTGCAGCGCGTGGAATGGGCGCATCTGACGCGACCCGACCGGCTTGCGCCGCTCGCCGACAAATACCGGCCCGAACTGGAGATGCTGCATCCCAACCAGATCGCCACCTTCGCGCAATTGCCCGATCGGGCCGCGCGCGGCGACGAGATCGGCCAGAAACTCGAAGCGCTTGGCCTTGCAGAACCAACCAATACGCCAGGCGGAGGGCGTTCGTCCGCATCCGTGACGCCTGCCGACAATGCAGCGTCTGCGGCGAGGAAACGCTGAGATGAGCGAGCACGAGAGCCCAAACCTCGACAATGCGCAAAACTCTGCCGCGCAAAACCCTGCCGCGCAAAACCCTGCGGGCGCCGACGATTTCGATGCGTCGCCCGCCCCGCGCGTGGCGCCGCCCGGGCGGGCTGCGCGGTTTCGCGCATGGAGCCGGGGGCTGCTTTCGACCAGGCTCGAAAAAAGCGACCGACGCATCCGGCTGGTCGCGGTCTGTTTCGGCCTGCTTTATTGCGTGATCGCGGGCAAGCTGATCTGGCTCGGCCTCAAGCCCAATCCGCAGAGCATGCGCGCTTCCGCCGCCGCCGCCTCGGCCGCCGCGCGCCCCGATATGCTCGACCGCAACGGCGAAGTGCTGGCCACCGATGTGCGCGTGATGTCGATCTTTGCCGAGCCTCGCCGCATCATCGACAAGGACGAGGCGACCGAACTTCTGACCGCCGTTCTTCCCGATCTCGATGCGCGCGAACTGCGCGACAAGCTGGGGTCGCGCAAGGGTTTCGTGTGGATCAAGCGCGAGGTTTCACCCAAGCAGCAGCAGGAGGTCTACCGCCTCGGCCTGCCGGGCGTCGGCTTCTGGCCGGAAAACAAGCGCGTCTATCCCAACGGACCGTTGGGCGCGCATGTCCTGGGCTTCACCAATGTCGACAATCAGGGCATTGCCGGCATGGAGAAATATATCGACGGGCAGGGGCTTGCCGATCTGCATGGCGCAGGCTTCGATCTGAGCGCGGAAAACCTGAAACCCATCAGATTGTCGCTCGACGCCAAGGCGACCTTTGCGCTGCGCGACGAACTGGCCAAAGGCATGGAGCATTTTCGCGCCAAGGCCGCCGCCGCCGCCATTCTCGACGTCAATACCGGCGAAGTCGTCGCGCTCGCCTCGTTGCCCGATTACGATCCCAACGAGCCCGCCGAAGCGCTCAAGCCCGACCATATCAACCGCATGAATGTCGGCGTGTTTGAAATGGGTTCGACCTTCAAGGCGCTGACGGTGGCGATGGCGCTCGATTCCAACAAGGTCACTCTCAATTCGCAGATCGACGCGCGCAACGCGCTGCGCTACGGCCGCTTCAAGATTCACGATTATCACGCCAAGCACCGCGCATTGTCGGTGCCGGAGGTCTTCACCTATTCCTCCAACATCGGCACCGCCCGTATGGCCCTGATGGTGGGCGTGGAGGGACACAAGGCCTTCCTGCGCAAAATGGGCCAGCTCGACCGCATGCGCACGGAACTGCCGGAATCGGCGGAGCCGATCGTGCCCAAGAACTGGGGCGAACTGAACACGATGACGATCGCCTTCGGCCACGGCCTTGCGGTTGCGCCCCTGCAGGCGATGATGGCGGTCGGCGCCCTGTCCAACGGCGGTTATCTCATCAAGCCGACCTTCCTCAAGCGCAGCGAGGAAGAGGCCAAGCGCAACGCGCCGCGCGTGGTGCGCCCCGAGACCAGCGAGGCGCTGCGCTACGTCATGCGCCTCAACGCCGAAGTCGGCAGCGCCAGAAAGGTCGACGTGCCCGGTTATTTCGTCGGCGGCAAGACCGGCACGGCGGAAAAAGTCATCAACGGCCGCTATTCCAAGCACAAACTGTTCACGACCTTCATGGCGATCGCGCCTTCCGACAAGCCGCGCTATCTGTTTGCAACCGTGATGGACGAGCCGCAGCCTGCGCCCGAAACGCACGGTTACGCCACGGCCGCCTATAATGCGGGCGTCATCACCGGCAAGATCATCGAGCGCGCCGGCCCCATTCTCGGTCTCGAGCCGCGCTTCAAGCTGCCGGAGACGCCGTTTCCGCTGCTTGCGCGCATGGGTTATGCGCGCGCAAACGTGCCGGTGACCAAGAGAGCGGACAATCATTGATGCGGCTGGACGCGCTGATTCCGGAGGCGGCCGGCAGCCGCGATGCGGCGATCGAAATCGAGGCGCTTGCGGTCGACAGCCGCAAGGCTGTCGCTGGAAGCCTGTTTTTTGCGGCGCCCGGCACGCATGCCGACGGTCTCGATTTCGCGCCCGATGCGGTCTCGCGCGGCGCCGTTGCGATTGTCGCTGCACGTGCGCCCGCAGCGCCGCTCGGCGCGCCGGTCATCGTCACGCCCGACGTGCGGCTTGCGCTGGCGCGCGCAGCGGCGCGCTTCTATCCCATGCAGCCGGCCATGATCGCCGCTGTCACGGGCACCAGCGGCAAGACCTCGATCGCCGCCTTTCTGCGCCAGATCTGGCTGTTTTGCGGGCGACAGGCGGCCTCCATCGGCACCATCGGCATCGTCGCCCCCTCGGGCGCGGTCTACGGCTCGCTGACGACGCCCGATGCGATCACGCTGCATGCGACGCTCGAACGTCTTGCCAAAGACGGCGTGACGCATCTTGCCATGGAAGCGTCTTCGCACGGGCTCGATCAACGCCGGCTCGATGGCGTGCGCCTTGCCGCCGCCGCTTTCACCAATCTGTCGCGCGACCATCTCGATTATCACGCAACGCTCGAAGAATATCTTGCAGCCAAGCTGCGGCTGTTCTCCGAACTTCTGCATCCCGGCCAGCCCGCCGTGGTCGACGCCGACACGGATGTTGCACAAGCCGTGATAGGGGCTTGTGAAGAACGCGAACTCGATGTGCGGACGATCGGGCGCAAGGGAGAATCTATCCGCCTTCTTTCGCGCGAGGCGGAAGGTTTTGCGACGCGGCTGATGCTGGAATGCGGGAAAAAACGCTATCGGGTTCTTCTGCCGCTGGCCGGCGCGTTCCAGACTTCCAACGCGCTTGTCGCCGCAGAACTTGCCATTGCGAGCGGCGAGAGCCCGCAAAACGTGTTTGCCGCGCTTGAAAAACTCGTCGGCGCGCCGGGACGCATCGAATATATCGGCGAGCGCAACGGCGCCGCCGCCTATGTCGATTATGCGCACAAACCCGCAGCGCTCGAAACGGCGAT
>JBKDZW010000161.1:0-11172 GCA_047971685.1 Rhodoblastus sp. | reverse complement strand
GTCGAGAGGCTCGCGTTCGAATCGGTGCGGCAGAGCCTTGCCAATCTGCGCAGTTTTCCCTGCATCTCGACCCTCATCGAAAAGGGCCGTCTTTCGATCCACGGCATTTATTTCGGGGTCGCCGACGGCAGATTGCTGGCGCTGGACGAGACGCGCGGAACATTCGAGCCGGGCGCGGAAGATGCATGGCGCGCGGCTTTTGCGGAACCACGTTTCTGAGGCTGTATCGTCCTGGCCTGGTTTTCATGTCATCCGGAGCTGGAGTAAGCGCCAGGCTTTTCCAGCAACCTGCTCGATACTGCGGCCGTCTCTTGCAAGCATCTCTTGCAAGCATCTCTTGCAAGCTGCATGTCGCGCGCCTTGCCGCCGATCCGCCGACCGTAGCATGTGGGCTCTGGCCACAGGGGCGAGGACGTCCCGACTTCGCCGATGCAGCGCCTCTGACGCAAGTTGCAGCAAATCGCTAATCAAACGAAGAACGTGCGACCGATATCTTCGGCGCCGCCGTTCCGGCGCGCTACCTTCCAGAGCGCCGCCGTTCCAGCGTGCTACAGGGCCGGATGCGATGTTCTTCGGCAGGGACGCACAAGCATATAATCCAGATTTGCGTCAGTATCATAACGGACTTGAGGTCACGTTAGAGCGTTGTTAAGTGGTAGAGTGCAGACATGAGACATCAGGCGTCGCCGGCCAACGCTCGACTGTTATGTGTCGCGTTTGGGTATGATGATCTCAGGCTTTTCGTCTGGGATGGCCTGTAGACCGTCTTCACGATCTAACGGCCGGTGTTCTTGCGTTCGAGTTCCCCCACTTCAAAAGCTTTGTTTAACAAGGCTTTAAGCTTGACGTTTGTGATGCCGGCGCCATATTCAGGCCTTTTGCACGTCCTTGCCCTGACGTTGATTGCGAACGCGGGCATAACGACGCCAGCGCGCGCGGATTGCGCGCCGGGCGCGCCGGGCTGCATCGACAAAGCCGGCGATCTGCCGTCGAGCTTCGGCGGTCTGCCGCAATGGGTCGATTCCGAAGGCGGCCCCAGGGCCAAATTCTCGACCCGCGCAACCAATCCGCCGGCGCTGAAATCATCGCCATCGGCGTCCGCCCCCACATCATCGGCGCCGCCGCCTGCCGCGCCCGCCAGGATTGCCGCCTCCGAAACCGCAGCCTGCAAATCCACTCGCGTGAAAACCGCACCGGCCGAATTCACTTTCGATGGCGCGCCGATCGATGCGGCCTCGACTGCCGGCCCCGCCGACCGCGACATCTGCATCGACAAGAGCCTGCAACGCGCCGACATCCAGGTGCGCTACGACGGGTTTTCAAGCGACCCGACCCTGAACGTGATCGCCTCGCCCAATGCGGCCAACTCGGCCGCAGCCGTGCGGTTTGTGACCTATACGAATTATGCGACGAGCATTGTGCGGAGCGAAATCCGGCTGTTCGATCCCGATGATTCGGTCAAAAGCGTTCCTGTCGCCGTCATCGCCATGGATGGCGACCATGTGGACTGGCGCCCGCAGACCAGGCAGGAGCGCCTGACCTATGTGCTGCGCGTGTACGACCGGCACGGGCGGTTCGACGAAACCATGCCCAAAACGCTCGAACTCGCCGATTTCAAGGGCGGATCGACGGCAAAGGTCGACCGCGCGCAATTGACCGACAACAATTCGCGCTACGTCAAAAACATTCCGATCAATGGCGGCGTCATCCTCGTCTCCGGGCGCAATCTCGCGCCGGGCGGCCATGTGCGCGTGATGGGACAGCCGGCCGAAGTCGACAGCAAGGGCGATTTCGCCTTCAAGCAGATCGTGCCGTCGGGCGAGCACGAGATCGACGTTGCGATTTCCGATGAGAGCGGCGCAACGAGCGTCTATTCGCGCGACGTGACAATTCCCGAACACGACCTGTTCTATGTCGGTCTTGCCGAGGCGACCATCGGCACCAACAACGCCAGGGGGCCGATCGCCCTCATCGCGCCCGACCAGGCCGACAATTACAAGGGGCGCTATTTCGCAGACGGCCGTCTTGCGCTCTATCTCAAGGGCAAGATCAAGGGCGAGACGCTGATTACAATGTCCGCCGATACGCGCGATCAGCCGATCAAGCGCCTGTTCACGAATTTCATGAGCAAGGATCCGACCTACCTTCTGCGCAATCTCGATCCCAATCGCTATTACCCGGTCTATGGCGACGACAGCACGCTGGTGGAGGACGCGCCGACGCGCGGCAAATTCTATGTGCGCGTGGAGAACGGCGATTCCAGCGCGACCTGGGGCAATTTCAAGACAACGATCACCGGCACGGAATACGTGCGCTACGATCGTGGTCTCTATGGCCTGAGACTCAAGGCGGCGACGCCGACGCCGACGAAATACGGCGAACGGCGCGGCGCTGTCGAGGGGTTCGTGGCCGAGCCCGGCACGATCGGCGTGCGCGATGTGTTCATGGGCACGGGCGGCTCGTCCTATTTTCTGTCGCACCAGAACGTGACGCAGGGTTCCGAACGGGTGACCGTCGAGGTGCGCAATCGCGTGACCGGCCTTGTGGTGCAAACCAAAACGCTGTCGCCGACCAGCGATTACTCGATCAATTACATTCAAGGCCGCATCAATCTCAATTCGGTGCTCGGTTCGACCGCCGCCAGCGATTTCATTCTCCAGTCCGGCGGCATGGGCGGCATCGACCAATATGTGGTCGTCAATTACGAATATGCGCCGGGCCTGTCGCCGGTGCGCGACCGGGTGGTGGGGGGGCGCGCCTCCTATTGGCTGAACGATCATTTGCAGGTCGGCGCGACCGCCTACAATCAGGCGGGCCGCGGCGAGAAGCTGTTCATCGGCGGCGCCGATGTCACGGCGCGCCTGACGCCGCAGACTTATATCAAGGGCGAGTTCGCCCGTTCGACCGGCACGGGCGGCTTCGAGAATCTTTCGATCGACGGCGGCTTTTCGTTCAGCACGTCGCGCAGCGCGGGCGGGCCGGCCTGGGCCCGGCGCGTCGAGGCCGCCGCCGATCTCGCCGAAATCATACCCGGCGCGAATGGCAAGGCCGCAGCCTTCTGGAAGTCCAAGGACGCCAATTTCTCGGGACCGGGCGAGATCACCACGGTTCTGACGGGGCCGGTGCGCGATTTCGGCGGGCGCGGCGAGGTCAAGCTCAACGAGAATTGGGCCGCGCGCATAAAACTCGAGGGGCACCAGGACGATTATCGCGACTATTACGCGGGCGAAGCCAATATCGCCTACGCCTTCGCCAAGCACTGGCGCGTGACCGCGGGCGTGCGCGCCGACCAGAACAACGTGCTGCAATATACGGCAAGCCCCGACCTCAACCAGGCGGGACGGCGGGTCGACGCCGCCCTGCGCCTCGACTACATCCACAGCAAGGACTGGGGCGTATACGGCTTCGGGCAGGGGACCGTCGCGCGCACGCTGGCGCGCCGGCGCAACGATCGCGGCGGCGTCGGCGGCTATTACCGGCTCAACGAAAGGCTGATGCTGTCGGGCGAAGTCTCGGGCGGCTCGCTCGGCTTCGGCGGCAAGGTCGGCGGCGAATACAAGTCCGATGACGACCGCACGGTCTACGCCAATTTCGCGCTCGATCCCGATCGCACCGACATTCTCAATCGCGCCGGCCTCGGCATTCTGACAACGGGCGTGCGCCGGCGCTTCAACGACGACGCCTCCGTGTTTGCGGAAGCGCGCAGCCGTTATGGCGGCGGCTTCTCGGGCCTGTCGCATGCCTATGGGCTGGATTATTCGCCCTACAAGGATGTGCGCACGGGCATTCGCGCCGAATTCGGCAAGCTGACCGATCCGATCAACGGCACGGTGCAGCGCACGGCCATCAGTCCGAACGCGACCTATTCGACCGACAAGGTGTCGGTGTCGAGCCGCATCGAATATCGCCAGGACAAGACGACCAATCTTCTGCCCTACGGGTCGATCGCCAACAGCGGCCTGTTTTCGCCTACGCCGTGGTCGCCCTGGCAGACGCGCAACACCTATCTGATGGCCAACAGCCTCAATCTGAAACTCAATCCGGACTGGCGTCTGGTCGGGCGGATCAACGGTTCGTACTCGACATCGACGCAGGGCGATTTCTACCGCGGCAATTATCTCGAAGGCGTCATGGGCTTCGCCTATCGGCCGGTCGACAACGACCGTCTGAACATGCTGATGAAATACACGTTCTTCTACAATGTGCCATCGTCCGGGCAGATCATGTATGTGGCGGGCCTCAACGATTATTCGCAGCGCAGCCACGTCTTCTCGGCCGATGCGATCTACGACGTCAACGAATGGATCTCGGTCGGCGGCAAGGTTGGCGTGCGCACCGGCTCGATCAAGGACAACATGCTCAACACCGGCTGGTACGACAGCACGGCGCTGCTGACCGTCGGGCGCCTCGACATTCATGTCGTCAAGCAATGGGACGTGACGGCCGAACTCCGCCGCCTCGCGCTCCTGAACATCAACAATGCGCAGACGGGGGCGCTCGTCGCCGTCTACCGGCACGTCAGCGACAATTTCCGGATCGGCGCGGGTTACAATTTCACGCGCTTCTCGGACGATCTGACCAATCTCTCGACACGCAACCGGGGTTTCTTCATCAACGGCATCGGCATGTTCTGACGTTTGCCGCGCCGGACGAAATGCCCGGTTTCAGCGCCGCATCGGCGGGGCGGGCGGGGGAACGG
The DNA here is from genome assembly GCA_047971685.1 of Rhodoblastus sp. Classification (GTDB taxonomy): domain Bacteria; phylum Pseudomonadota; class Alphaproteobacteria; order Rhizobiales; family Beijerinckiaceae; genus JAJXWB01. The sequence continues at coordinate 6,473 of JBKDZW010000161.1, read as the reverse complement.
CGGCGTCTATGCGCAGGCCGAAATTGCGGGCGACGAACAGGCCGCCGTGCATCAGGCCGCCCTCGTCGATGCCGTGACCGACCCCGAACGATATGTGCCATTGGCAGGGGATGTCCGCCTTGGCGAGCGCGTCGGCCGAATCAAAGAGGGCGTCGAGCGGAATGACTTCGTCCGAATCGCCATGGGCCAGCAGGATCGGCGGCGGCTCCCCGTTTTTCGTGCGGGCGGTCGCCTGCGAGAGGTGTTCGGGCCCGACCAGCATTCCCGAATAGCCGAGAATGCCGGCGGGCGCGCGCTTGCGGCGCAGGCCCGCATGCAAGGCCATCATCGTGCCCTGGCTGAAGCCGACCAGCGCGAGCGCCGATTCGTCGAGGCCGAGTTTCGCCAATTCCTGATCGAGAAAGGCGTCGAGCGCCGGCTGGGCCTTGTTGACGCCGGTCCAGCGTTCGGAGGGGTCGCGCATGGTAAGCGAGAACCATTGCCGTCCCGAAGGCGCCATGGCGCAGAGTTCGGGCGCATTGGGCGCGACGAACAGGGCGTCCGGCAGGAAGGGCCGCCATTGGCGCCCCAGTTCGATGAGATCCGAGCCGTCGGCGCCATAGCCGTGCAGGAAAACGACAAGCTGGCGTGGCGCGCCGGATTTCGGCGCAAGGCGGGGTCCGTCGATTGTCGCGGCCATTTTTACTCCGGTTCAGACTCGTGTTTGTTTCAGGCAAGCGCCATGCCGGCACGGCCATCCTTTATGACGCGATAATAGGCCCAAAGCAGGCGCGCGGCGACGCCGCGCAGCGGACGCCAGCGTTCGCCGATCTTTTCGAGTTTTTTCGTATCCGGCCGCTGGCGCAGGCCCAGCGCATGGCGGGCTGCCTCCTGCAACGCGAGATCGCCGGCCGGCCAGGCGTCGGGATGGCCGAGGCAGAACAGAAGAAACACATCGGCCGTCCAGGGGCCGACGCCGTGAACGGCGCAAAGCGCGGCATGGGCCTCTTCCGCGCTCAGGCAAGGCAGGGCGGCCAGATCGAGTGCGCCGGTCTCCAGCGCATCGGCGATGGCGCGCAGCGTCTTCATCTTGGGCGTCGAAAGCCCGCATTGGCGCAAGGCGTCCTCGCTTGCGGCACGAATTTCGCACGCCTCGACCTGCGGAAAGGCGGCGACGAGGCGCGCAAAAATGGCGTTGGCGCTGGCGGTGGATACCTGCTGTCCCACGACAATGCGCGCAAGGCCTGCAAAACCCGGATCGTGACGGCGCAACGGCGGCGGGCCGGCGGCATCCAGCATGGCGCCCACGCAGGCCGGATCTTTTTCACGCAATAACGTCACGGCGAGGGCAAGCGCGGCCTCGTCGAGCAGGGGCGGGCCCGGCGCATAGGCGCGCGCCTTTGGCGCTGTGCGCGGCTGCATGCGGCGTTTCGGTTTTGTCGCCGGTTTTTTATGGGCCTGCTTGCCCATCTTCTCTTGCGCGTTCCGGCCCGAACGGGCTGACGAAGTTTTCGGGCTCGCTATAGTCATGCTTTCTGTCTGCGTCCGTAGCTGGTCTGCGAGTGGGAAATGAACGACGCGCAAAGTCAATCCGTCTGGCGTTTCGCGCCCTCGCCGAACGGCCTGCTGCATCTGGGGCACGCCTATTCGGCCTTGCGCAATTTTATCGGCGCGCGCGAATCGGGCGGTCGCTTCCTGCTGCGTATCGAGGACATAGACGCCGAGCGCAGCCGGCCGCAGTTTGAAGCTGCGATCTACGAGGATCTCGCCTGGCTCGGGCTCGAATGGGAAACGCCGGTGCGCCGCCAATCCGAACATATCGGCGAATATGCGCTTGCCCTGGATCGTCTGCGCGAACGCAGCCTCGTCTATCCCTGCTTCTGCTCGCGCCGCGAAATCGCGCAGGCGGTGGAGGGCAGGCCGGACTGGCCGCGCGATCCCGACGGCGCGCCGCTCTACCCAGGCACATGCAAACATATGACGCGCCAGACGCGCGAAGCCTTTCTGCTTGCCGGACGCCACGCCGCCATGCGGCTCGATATGGCGCAGGCCGCCGCCCAACTCGAACAGACGCTGGGCTGGCGCGAATTCGGCGAGGGGGAGGTCGGGCGCGACGTGCGCGCCGAGCCGCAGACATGGGGCGACGTGGTTGTGGCGCGGCGGGACGTTTCGACGAGCTATCATCTGGCCGTCGTCATCGACGACGCCGTGCAGGGCGTCACCGATGTTTCGCGCGGCATGGATCTGTTTCATGCAACCAGCGTGCATCGCCTGTTGCAGGCGCTGCTCGATCTGCCCGCGCCGGAATATAGGCACCACCGGCTGATTCTCGATGATGACGAGGAGAAGCTGTCGAAGAGCCGGGGCTCTGCGACCTTGCGCGATCTGCGCGGCTCCGGCGCGCGCCCGCAGGACATACGAAAGATGGTGGGGCTTGCTTAGAGCGTTGCAATGATTCAATGAAAAGCGGAAACGCTCTAACGCGGGGCGCCCGCAAAAACCTGGCGCAGGGGATTGGCCGGGTCGGCCAGAAGTTTGAGCGCCATGGCGCAGGATATGACGACCAGAATCGGCCGGATGATTTTCGCCCCGAAGCGGATGGCAAGACGCGCGCCGACCTGCGCCCCCAGAAAGGCGAAGACCGCCATGGCGAGGCCGACCGGCCAGGCGACGGCGCCGGCGACGGCGTAAAGGCCGAGCGCGCCGAGGTTGCTCGCGGCGTTGGCGATCCTGGTGTGGGCGCTTGCGCGCACGATTCCATAGCCGAGCAGGCTGACGAAGCCGATCATGTAGAAGGAGCCGGCGCCGGGGCCGAAAATGCCGTCGTAGAAGCCGACGGCCGGCGCCAGTGTCGCTGCGAACAGGGCCGGGCGGATGCGCGCATGGGCGTTCGTGTCCGACAGGCGCGGGGCAAGCAGGAAATAGAGCGCGATGGCGATGAGAAGCGCCGGCGTCGCCGCTTCCAGCGTGCGGCGATCTATCCATGTGACGGCCAGCGCGCCGAATACGGAGGCTGCGCCCGCAACCAGCGCGATCGGCGCGGCCGTCCGCCAGTCGACGAGTTTTGCGCGCGCAAAAGCAAGCGCCGACGACAGGGAGCCGGCTGCGCCCTGCGCCTTGTTGGTGGCGATGGCGGTTGCAGGGTCAAGGCCGGCCAGCATGAGAGCCGGCACGGCGATGAGGCCGCCGCCGCCGCCGATGGCGTCGATGCAGCCGGCAAGGCCGGCGATTGCGCAAAGGAGAGCGAGCGTTTGCAGGTCCACCCCGGTCATCGGCGCGTCATAGCCTTGAAACCGGCCGTGTTCGTCAATTCGAGGCGCTGCGCTGGGCGATGCGGGTGGCGTTGGGCGCCTTGGCCATGAGCGAATCGATGCGTTCGCGCTCACGCTTGAATTCGGCGAGCATCTTGCCGTCCATTTCGCGCGTGCGCGCGAGTTTTACGCGCATGGGGTCGACGAAATGGCTGTTGACCATGACCTCGTAATGCAGATGCGGTCCGGTCGACAGGCCCGACGAGCCGAGATAGCCGATCACCTGGCCCTGACGCACGCGCACGCCCTCGGTAATGCCGCGCGCAAAGCCCGACATATGATTGTAGGCGGTCACATAGCCGTTGGCGTGCTGGATCTCGACGCGGCGGCCATAGCCGGAATGCCAGCCGGCGGTGAGCACGGCGCCGTTGCCGGACGCAAAGATCGGCGTACCGATGGGCGCGGCGAAATCGACGCCCGTATGCATCTTGGAATAACCGAGGATCGGATGGTAGCGCACGCCGAAGCCTGATGTGATCCTGGCGGCGGCGATGGGTTGGCGAAGGAGAAACTTGCGGGTCGAGCGGCCGTTTTCGTCGTAATAGTCGACGAGACCATCGTCGGGCGTGCGAAAACGATAATATTTGTACGTTTCGTCGCGCACGGTGATCGAGGCGAAAAGCAGCTTGTCCCGGTCCTCGCGCTCTTCGTTGTCGTCGTAGAAGGCTTCAAAGGAATCGCCGGGTTGTACGGCGCGCTGAAAGTCCACGTCATTGGCGAAGACGCGGACGAGATCGCCGATGATCTGTTTGGGCATCTCCTGCTTGAGCGCCGTCTGGTACAGCGAATCATAGAGGCGCATGCCGCCGGCGTCGTCGTCGTCATCGTCGTCGCGCCGGTTTCTCTTGGCGGGCGCGGCGGTTTGCGTCGCGCGATCAACGGCCACATAACGTCCGTCGTCGGTGATGGCGACGGTCGCCTCGACGCGCTCGTCTGAATGGATGGTGATGCGCGCCAGGGTCATATTCGCGCCTGAGCCGTCGAGATCGGCAAACAGCAGTTTGATGCGCCGGCCCTCGCCCGCAATCGAATCGGCCTTGCGTCCGCCGAGCGCGGCGACAATTTCGGCGGCCTTCTGGCGATCGACCGAATTGGCGCGCAGCACCTCCTGCAATGTCTCGTTGTTGCGCAGGACAATGAGACGCTCGGCCATCTGGGTGGGCTGCTTGTCCGCCGCCGGCGGCGTCTTGGAAATCAGGGTCACGTTCTCCGGCACCATCTTCACCTCGATCGAGGAGAAGGGCGTGGAGGAGACGACGGGCGCCCCGACATTGGCGTAGGCAAGTCCGGGCCCCGCCATCCGGCTCGTGCGCATGAGCAGCATCTGCGCCGGCAATTGCATGGGCGCGCGGGGGCCGACCGTGGCGGCGGTCTTGAGATATTCGTTGACCTGGGCCTGGGCCTCGTCGAGCGAAAGCGTGGCCGGCTGGGCGGCGATCTTTTCGGCGCCGAGGTCGTGGACAACATAGGCCACTTCGGCGTCGTCGACGCGGGCCTCGGTTTCCTCGGGCGCCGCAGGCGGCTCGCCGCGCGCATTGGCCATAAGGCGAAGCGGATTGAAGGGCGGCACTTCGTCGCCAAGCCCGGCGTCCGTGACGGTGAGAGGGGTGGCCACCCGCGTGAAGCTGGCGGTGCGGATGATCTCGCGGTCGCCGGCGCGCACGGCGATCGGCGCCTTGAAGGTCTGCTTGGCGGCGACAATGTCCACAGCCTTGAGCAGACGGTCGCCCTTGCGGGGATTGACGCCGGCCTCGTCGCGATCGTCCTTGCGCGTGATCTGGGCGGCCTGGGGCGCTTCGGCCTTGAAAGTCTGGCGGTCGAGCGCACTGATGGCGGCGGCCCCGATCAGGAGCGCGCCGGACAGGCCGGTCAAAATCGTGCCGGCCAGCCAATGAATGGATATGCGGCGGTGATCGTCTTCGGTGCGTCGGCCGCCGTCGGCCTCGATCGGAGGCTCGTCGCCCAAGGCAACCGCGACAGCGCGCAGCGGCTGGTGTTCACCGATCGAAAATGGCGATCGCACTTAAGGCTCGACCTGTCGTTTCTTGCGCCCGGACCGCCCTACCACGGCTGTACGCGCAAATGAACCCCGCCGACGCTCCCCTAAACGCCGCGATGCAACGATAAGGAACAAGCCCCCCGATCATGGCCCAAGTTGGGCGCGGTCTCAAATTCCGGAGAGAAGGACACCGACATATTTGCAAAAAACCCTGCCCGTTAAAACTGTTGGACGGGGTTCGGGAAGCACGGCGGAGAAATTTCGGGCGGGGAGGGCGGAAATGGGGCTTCGGGGATTATTGTTGCACCGCAAAAGGCCGGAAAGCCTCGGAAAATGAAGTTTTTCGAACTTTTTGTGAATCGGTTGTTGACACCCGAACCAACCCGGAACTATAAACCGCCCATCGACGGCGCTGCTGCTGACGCGGCCGGCGCGGTTCGGACCTTCTCGAGTTTCTCGGGTGTGCCCAACTCCGATAGTAAGATCGGAGCGAAGCTGGTTCGACTGCTAAGGTTGTGAGGCAACGTCGCCCAAGTCTTCCGGAAACCTCAGGGTTTCCATCGAGACTCCGCTGTTTGACAATTGAATCGGAAGAAAGAGAAACGTGGACGGCGGAAGTCCTTGCGGACCCGCTCTTTCGGGAGCGCGTCGAAGAGACAACTGACGGTCACGTATCTCAAACACCATATATTTGGTCTTCGGACCGAATAGTGTTTGGGAACTCGTCAAAATTTGACAGTGACTAGTCAGGTCAAAAATCTCAACTCAACTTGAGAGTTTGATCCTGGCTCAGAACGAACGCTGGCGGCAGGCCTAACACATGCAAGTCGAACGCCGTAGCAATACGGAGTGGCAGACGGGTGAGTAACACGTGGGAACGTACCTTTCGGTTCGGAAGAACTCAGGGAAACTTGAGCTAATACCGGATAAGCCCTTCGGGGGAAAGATTTATCGCCGAAAGATCGGCCCGCGACCGATTAGCTAGTTGGTGGGGTAATGGCCCACCAAGGCGACGATCGGTAGCTGGTCTGAGAGGATGATCAGCCACACTGGGACTGAGACACGGCCCAGACTCCTACGGGAGGCAGCAGTGGGGAATATTGGACAATGGGCGAAAGCCTGATCCAGCCATGCCGCGTGAGTGATGAAGGCCCTAGGGTTGTAAAGCTCTTTCGCCAGGGACG
>JBKDZW010000160.1:0-12643 GCA_047971685.1 Rhodoblastus sp. | reverse complement strand
TGCGCAAGGCGTTCGGCGGCCCCTGGATCGCCAACGAGGCGCTGACCCGCGAGACCGCCATTCAGGTGCTTGCCGATAACGAGGCGGACGCCGTCTCCTTCGGCAAGGATTTCATCTCCAACCCGGATCTGGTCGAACGCCTGAAGAAGAACGCCGCCATCACGCCCTGGAACATGGCGACCTTCTATTCGGAAGGGCCGGCCGGCTACACCGATTATCCGATGCTCGCGGCCGCGCAGGTCTGAGGTTGCAATAAGCAGGGCGACCGCATCCTTCGCGATGCGCGAAAAAACAAGGGCGCGTCGGATCTGTCCGGCGCGCCCCGTTCAATTCATCGCCTGCGTCTTTCGGCGCGCGTTTAATTGCCTGTGATCGAAGCCTTGGCGCGCTGCCACCAGCCGCCTTTCTTGGGCGTGCTCGGATCGGCTTCGGTGATGATGCGGCCGATATCGGCGCGCGGCTGCTCGATGGCGCGCGGCGGCTGGGGGTCCGGCGCGGCGGCAGGCTCCTCCTGCGGAGCGCTCTCCGGCTGCACTGTCGTCTCGGCCTTGGAAGGTTCGGCTTGTACAGGCTCGGCTTGCCCGGATTCCGCTTGCACAGGCCGGGTTTCGGCGGTCTCGACGTGTTCCGCTTCAACCCGCGCCGCTTCAACCTGCTCGGTCTCGCCTTGCCGGGATTCGACGGATCGAGCCTCGACCGCCGCGCTCTCGATCTGCGCCGTCTCGACCAGCCTCAGCCCCGGCTGCGCCGGTTCGGGGTGGGCGAAACGATCGGCGCCTGCCGCATGAAACGGCTCGGGTCGGTCGGAGTTTTCACGCGCCCAGAATCCTGAGCCCGAACGCTCGGCCGCAGCATCCGCCCGCAGAAAATCGTCATTGGCTTCGGCGACGACAGCCAGGCCGTCGTCGGAGGGCTGTGGCGCATCGGCTGCAATCGACCCCTCGCGCTCGCCGCCGCGTCCGCGCCTGCGGCGCCGGCGCCTGCGGCGCCGCTGGCCGTCCTCGCCTTCTTCGCCGCGATCCTCGCGCGCCCGGCGTCCCTCGCCCGATCCCTCGGTCTCCTCGTCGCCTTCGGCCTCGTTGTCTTCGTCGGCTTCGGCCTCGTCGGCCCCGTCCTCGTCGGCCTCGTCCTCCGCTACTTCGGCCTCGTCGTCGGCGGCGAGCAGGGCAGGGTCGATGCGCACGGGCTCGGGCGTGCCGGTGGCCGGCTCTCCGCGCTCCAACGCGTGATAGGTGGAGCCCGTCAGCGTGTCGTCGGCGATCACATAGATCTCGACGCCGAAACGACGTTCGATCTCGCGCAGATGCGAACGTTTCTGGTTGAGAATGTAGAGCGCGACGTTGGTGCGCGTCTTGACGACGATGTTGTGCGAGGCGCTCTTGATGAGCGCTTCCTCGAGCACGCGCAGCACATGCAGCGCGATCGAGGAGGTCGAGCGCACCGTGCCCGCGCCCGCGCAATGCGGGCAGGGTGTGGTGGAGCCCTCGAGCACGCCCGAGCGAATCCGCTGGCGCGACATTTCCAGAAGGCCGAAATGCGAGATACGGCCGACCTGGATGCGCGCCCTGTCGTTTTTGAGCGCGTCCTTCAGCCTGCGCTCGACGGCGCGATTGTTGCGCGGCTCCTCCATGTCGATGAAATCGACGACGATGAGGCCCGCCAGATCGCGCAGGCGCAACTGGCGGGCAACCTCGTCGGCCGCCTCCAGATTGGTGCGCAGCGCCGTGTCCTCGATATTGTGTTCGCGCGTCGAACGGCCCGAGTTCACGTCGATGGCGACCAGCGCTTCCGTCTGGTTGATGACGAGATAGCCGCCCGATTTCAGGGTCACCTGCGGCGAGAACATCGCGTCGAGCTGCGTCTCCACGCCCGCCTTGACGAACACGCCCTGCGGCTCGCGCCACAACCGCACGTTCCTGGCGTGGCTTGGCATGAGAAGGCGCATGAAGCCCTTGGCTTCGCCATAGCCGCTCTCGCCCGACACGACGATTTCCTCGACCTCCTTGTTGTAGAGATCGCGGATTGCGCGCTTGATGAGCGAACCTTCCTCATAGACCAGCATCGGCGCGGACGAGCGCAGCGTCGTCTCGCGCACCGTCTCCCACATGCGCATGAGATATTCAAAATCGCGTCGCACTTCCTGGCGCGTGCGGGCGGCGCCCGCCGTGCGCAGAATGACGCCCATGCCGTCGGGCACTTCGAGATCCTGCGCAATCGTCTTGAGGCGCTTGCGGTCTCCCGCATCCGTGATCTTGCGCGAAATGCCGCCGCCGCGCGCCGTGTTCGGCATCAGCACGGAATAGCGTCCCGCAAGCGACAGATAGGTGGTGAGCGCCGCTCCCTTGTTGCCGCGCTCTTCCTTGACGACCTGCACGAGCAGCACCTGACGGCGTTTGATGACTTCCTGAATTTTGTACTGCCGGCGCATGCGGGGCTGGCGGCGCGGCATTTCCTCCATCGCGTCGCCGCCGATCTGCTCGACGTGCTCTTCCTCGTCTTCCTCGTCGTCGTTTTCCTCGTCGCGCTGATCGATCCGGCGCGCCTTGACCTCGTGGTCGGGGGTCTCTTCGTCGTCCTGCGCCTCGGGAGCGTCGTCGCTCTCGGAAATCGTCGCATAGCCTTCGGCGTCGACCGCCAGCGTATGGGCCGCCGTCTCGTCGTCGTTCGCGGCGGCGCTTTCCGCCGCAGACATCTCAACCGCTTCGGCGATCGGAGCCGCAGACATCTCGCTTGCTTCGGCGGCTGGAGCCACCGAGGCCTCGACCGATTCGACGACCGGAGCCGCCGAGGTCTCGCTTGTTTCGGCGGCTGAATCCGCCGTGAGCGCGTGCGGTTCTTCCGGCGCTGTTTCCGCCTGTTCGCCGTCGGCGGCCCGTGGCTCGGTCTCGGGCGCCTGCTCCCCGGCCTCGTTCAGCGCCGCCGCTTCGGAAATCGTTTCATCCGCGTTCGACTGGCGGCGCGCCTCGGAATCGCGATTGCGGCGGCGCCGGCTGCGGCGCGGACGCTGTTCCTCCTCCTCCTCGCTGTGGGAGGCGGCTTCTTCTTCGAGCAGCGCCTGCCGGTCGGCGACCGGGATTTGATAATAATCGGGATGGATTTCGGAGAAGGCGAGAAAGCCGTGCCGATTGCCGCCGTAGTCGACGAACGCCGCTTGCAGCGACGGTTCGACCCGGGTGACCTTGGCCAGATAGATATTGCCGCGCAGCGGCTTCTTGGAGGCTGATTCGAAATCGAATTCTTCGACGCGATTACCTTTGAGCACCACCACCCGGGTCTCTTCCGGATGGGATGCGTCGATCAGCATTTTGTTTGCCATTGTAAACTCTTTGGCGCGTTCCGCAGGGCGGCGCCGCACGTCCCGCGAGGCCGGTGTTCGGCCAGGGCGGGCATGCGCGGCTCCGCTGCGGAGCAGTCACGCGCAATGTTCGAGGATAGGGAGAGGTTGAAGGATCGGAGCGGCGCGCGCCTGTCGGCGCGGCGACGATCCGGGAAGAGAGAAAAGGGCCGATCTTGCGAGCGCGCGGCGCATATGCAGTCTTCGACGGCACAACTCCGACCCCCCCGGCGGGCGTTGCGGCCGCCGCTGTCGAAGAAAAATGTGCAATCCCAGCGCTCATCAAGGTCTCTTGGCCGGTCATACGGCCCAACGGGACACGATCGTCGACGGAAAACTCGCCGGGATCAAGGAAAGCCCTTCAGTCCGTCGATCGAACGATGCGTCAGCCATCGTTCGGTGTTCGAGCTGCGGGAAACCCATCCATCCCCGGCGCCCCCAGAACGGCTCCCCCAGAACAACTCCTGGAGGGAGGCTCCCAACGGTGGCGCGACGCGCGGAACGGATGGTTCTTCATAAGCGATTGGACGGTCCGTTGGCAAGTTTCGTCTGATATGTTGCTAAAATATCACGGGTTATGGGCAAAGCGGGCCTTCCGGTTACCTGTCATTAACCTCGGCGCATCTATTCCTTAATAGATTGCAACGGTCGGCCAGCGAAACCCGATAGCGAGAGGTCGAATGGGCTTTTGGCGCCATAACGCACCCGGCATGGCGGGCTTTTGGCTCGCAGTCGCTGTTTTTCTCGCTCCCGCGCCCGTTGCGGCGGCGGGTCTGGTCGGCGCGCGTTCGCTCGCGCGCGACATAGCCGCCGGCGTCGCCGTGACCGGCGTGAACGTCGAGCGCTCCGGGACAACGACGAAATTCGTTTTCGATCTCAATCGCCTGGCTGAGGTCGAAGCCTATGTTCTGGCCGATCCCGACCGGGTCGTCGTGGAAATGCCGGAGGCCGCCTTCCTGCTCGATCCCGCAGCCGGCCGCCAGCCAGGCGCCCGCGCAAAAGGCGAGACGCCGCTCGTTTCCAACTTCCGATTCGGGCAATTCGCGCCGGGGCGCTCGCGAATCGTCTTCGACCTCAACGGGCCCGCCCGCATCGTGAAGGCTCTTGCAGAGCCCACGACCTCCGGCGGCGCCGCCCGGCTGACGGTGGAGCTTGGCCCCACGGCCGCAGATTCGTTCCGCGCCGCCGCCCGGGCCGCCCGCGCCGCCCAGCTCAAGAAAACGCTCGCCCGCGCCGAGCCGGCGGCCCAGCCGGCGCCGGCCGCGCCGGCCGCCCAGATCCCGCTGGTCGTGATCGACGCCGGCCACGGCGGCGTGGACATGGGCGCGGTCGGGCCCAAATCCGTGCATGAGAAAGACATCGTGCTCGATGTCGCCCGCAGGCTCGGCGCAAAGCTGGACGAGGACGCCAAGGTGCGCACGCTGCTCACGCGCAACGCCGACGAATTCATCCCCCTGGGCGATCGCGTGAAAATCGCGCGCAAATCCGGGGCGGCCCTGTTCATTTCCATCCACGCCGACACATTGTCGGAAACCTCGGTGCATGGCGCGACCGTCTACACCGTCTCCGACCGCGCCTCCGACGCCGAAGCCGCCCGCGTGGCGGCCGTCGAAAACGCCGCCGACAAGGCCGGCGGCATGGTGGAATCGGAGGAGATCGTCGACGTCAACGACATATTGTTCGATTTGACGCGGCGTGAAACCCGCGCCATCGGCCATCAGTTCGCAACCAGCCTGATCGATTTCTGGAAGGCGGCCGGCGACCTCAACAAGAACCCGATCCGTTCGGCCGGCTTCGTCGTGCTCAAGGCGCCCGACGTGCCCTCGGTCCTGCTCGAACTCGGCTATATGTCGAACGAGCGCGATCTCGCCAAACTGACGTCCGAACAATGGCGCCAGGCCGCCGCCGAGCGGATCGCCCAGTCGGTCGAGCGCTATTTCGCCAAACGCACATCCGGCGCGCAGGCGCCCGCGTCGGATCGTACGGCCGAGCTTGCCGCTGCGCGTTGAAGCGCGGCCATTTCGCGCTATCGCGCGTCGCGCCCTGAATCCACCACAAAGAATGCGCATCAAACCAGTCGCGTTTTCGTGTGGATCGGCCAATGCGTCGTATATACGGCGTTGTCTATACAGCGTTGTCTATATGGAATGTGTCCGCGTATGAGGTTCGGGCGCGCTTGCGGTTTTGAACGATCCGGGGTTTTCGTGCGAAAAGGTTCTCGCGAAAGCGGCCTTTGAACCGTGATGCGGGCATGCGATAGGGGGGGCGCGATGCGATCCGTTGTCGTCGTCGCATCGTCGGCCTGTGTTTTGTCCTGGCGCCGGGCCGCGCCGAATCGGGACTTTCGTTCTGTGACGTTTGAGCAGATTTCGACGTTTGGGCAGATTGTGACGTTTGAGCAGAGACCAGCGACATGCGGATGATCAGCCGCTTTTTCGGGTTTGTATTTGCAACCGGCGCGATTGTGTTCGTGATCGGCGCAGTGGCCGTCGCCGCTGTCATCTACACTTATTCCAAGGATCTGCCCGACACGGCCCAGCTCAAGAATTACGAGCCGCCGGTCATGACGCGCGTGCATGCGGGCGACGGGTCGATCCTGGCCGAATATTCGCGCGAACGCCGGCTCTATCTGCCGGCTTACGCCATTCCGCCGCTGGTCAAACACGCCTTCATCGCCGCCGAAGACAAGAATTTCTACACCCATAACGGCGTCGATCCCGAAGGCGTGGCGCGCGCCCTGATGATCATGCTGCAAGGCTCCAAGCATATACAGGGCGCATCCACCATCACCCAGCAGGTGGCCAAGAACTTCCTCGTCGGCAACGAGCGCTCGATCGAGCGCAAGATCAGGGAAGCGCTGATTTCCTTCCGTATCGAGGCCGCCTATCCGAAGGAAAAGATCCTCGAACTCTATCTCAACGAGATCTATCTTGGCCTCGGCAATTATGGGGTGGCCGCCGCCGCGTTGAACTATTTCAACAAGTCGGTGCATGAGCTGACCGTGGCCGAAGTCGCCTATCTCGCAGCGCTGCCCAAGGCGCCGAGCGACCTCAACCCCTTCCGCAACCGCGACCGCGCGCTCGAGCGCCGCAATTACGTCATCCGCCGCATGGTGGATGACGGCTACATCACCCGCGAGGAGGGCGACAAGGCGCGCGCCGAGCCGCTGGGCGTCAATCCACGCGCGCTTTCGCCCAACACTTATGTCGCCGGCTATTTCGCCGAGGAAGTCCGCCGCGAACTGTCCGACCGTTATGGCGACAAGAAACTTTACGAAGGCGGTCTGTCGGTGCGCACCACGCTCGATCCGCAGATGCAGGTCTGGGCGCGCAAGGCGCTGGTCAACGGTCTCGTGCGCTTCGACGAATCGCAGGGCTATCGCGGCGCGATGCAGCACATCGACACATCCGGCGACTGGGGCGTGCCGCTTGGCGCGATTCCCGCGCTCGGCGACGTGAAGCCCTGGCGTCTGGCGGTCGTTCTCGACACCTCCGATTCCCAGGCGCGCATCGGCTTGCAGCCGCGCAAGGAAAAATCCGGCGATCTCGCGCGCGAACGCGAGACCGGCGTCATCACGCGCGAAGGCATGGCCTGGGCCGGTCGCTCGCCGCGCACCGCCTTCAGCGTCGGCGACGTGGTCTATGCCGAGCCGATCGAAAAGAATCCGGGCCAGTACAGGCTGCGTCAGGTGCCGAATATTTCCGGCGCGATCATGGCCATGGACCCCTATACCGGCCGTGTCTTCGCCATGGTCGGCGGCTTTTCCTACGACCAGTCGGAATTCAACCGCGCCACGCAGGCCCTGCGTCAGCCGGGCTCGGCTTTCAAGCCCTTCGTTTACGCCACCGCGCTCGACAACGGCTATACGCCGTCCTCGGTCATTCTCGACGAGACCATCGAGATCGACCAGGGCAATGGCGAAATCTGGCGCCCAGAAAATTTCGAGGGCCATGGCACGGGCCCCCATACGCTGCGCTACGGCATCGAGCATTCCAAGAACATGATGACCGTGCGTCTGGCGCGCGACGTCGGCATGCCGCTTATCGTCGAATATTCCAAGCGGTTCGGCATTTACGACGACATGGCGCCCTATCTCTCGCTGTCGCTGGGCGCCGGCGAGACGACCCTGATGCGCATGGTTACCGGCTACGCCATGCTCGACAACGGCGGCAAGCGCATCAAGCCGTCCCTGATCGACCGCATCCAGGACCGCTGGGGCCATACCATCTACCGGCACGACGAGCGCCAGTGCGTGGGCTGCGACGCCGCCAAGTGGAACGACCAGCCCGAACCGAAACTGATCGACAAGCGCGAGCAGGTGCTCGATCCGCTGACCGCCTACCAGATCACCTCGATCATGGAAGGCGTGGTGTTGCGCGGCACGGGCCAGAGCCTCAAGTCCGTGGGCAAGCATCTGGCCGGCAAGACCGGCACGACCAACGACGCCAAGGATCTGTGGTTCGTCGGTTTCTCGCCCGATCTCGCGGTCGGCGTCTATATCGGCTACGACCGCCCGCGTTCGCTGGGCTCCGGCAGATCCGCGCAGGCCGCCACCTACGCCGCGCCGATCTTCCGCGACTTCATGGCCATGGCGTTGAAGGACAAGCCGGATGCGCCTTTCCGTGTGCCGCCGGGCATCAAGCTGATTTCCGTCGACCCGCGCACGGGTATGCGCTCCTCGGGGCAGGGCTCGATTCTCGAAGCCTTCAAGCCCGGCACCGCGCCGCCCGATTCCTATTCGGTGATCGGCGACGCAACCTCGCGTGGCGCAGCCACCGCGCCGGACGTCGACCGCGCGGTCGGCTCAGGCACAGGCGGGCTGTACTGACGGGCGGGTTATGCCGCCCTTCGATCGCCCGCCCCTTCGCAAACGACGCGCTCTTTTCACGGACCATGCAGAACGGGTTTCGTGAAAGGGCGCGCGCCCGCATCGTCGATCCCTTCGGTCGGCCATGAGCCTTTCGAGCCAATCAGCGTTTGACGCCACGCCCAATCTCGCTAAAAGACCCGCATGCGCGCAGAACCCGAAGCACTCGTCGAACAGATCAAGCAGTCCGTGGGACTGCTGAGGAGGCATCTTTGACGTCGATACATCGACGCGCCGCCTCGCGGAACTGAACGCCAAATCCGAAGATCCCGATCTCTGGAACGATCCCGACGCCGCGCAAAAAGTCATGCGCGAGCGCAACGAACTCGAGGATCGCCTGACGTCGATTTCGCGCTTCGAGAGCGAGCTGGACGACGCCATAACGCTCGTCGAACTCGGCGAGAGCGAGAACGATCCCGACACCGAAAAGGAAGGCGTGCAGGCGCTGAAAGGCCTCGTCGCCGAAGCGCGCCGCCGCCAGGTCGAGGCGCTTTTTGCGGGCGAGGCCGACGCCAACGACACCTTCATCGAAGTCCATTCCGGCGCCGGCGGCACCGAGAGCCAGGACTGGGCGCGCATGCTTTTTCGCATGTACGCGCGCTGGGCCGAGCGCCACAAGTTCCGCGTCGAGATCATCGAGGAGACGGACGGCGAAGAGGCCGGCATCAAATCCGGCACGTTGCTGGTCAAGGGCCACAATGCGCACGGCTGGTCGAAGACCGAATCGGGCGTACACCGTCTCGTGCGCATCTCGCCCTTCGATTCCAATGCGCGCCGCCACACCAGCTTCGCCTCGGTCTGGGTTTATCCCGTCATCGACGACAAGATCGACATTCAGATCAACGAAAGCGATTGCCGCATCGACACCTATCGCTCGTCGGGCGCGGGCGGCCAGCACGTCAACACCACGGATTCGGCGATCCGCATCACCCATATTCCGACCGGCATCGTCGTCGCCTGCCAGATGGAGCGCTCGCAGCACAAAAACCGCGCGACCGCCTGGAACATGCTGCGCGCCAGATTGTACGAGCTGGAGCTGGAAAAGCGCGAAGCCGAGGCCAGCGCGATCGCCGCATCCAAGTCGGACATCGGCTGGGGCCACCAGATCCGTTCCTACGTGTTGCAGCCCTACCAGCTCGTCAAGGATCTGCGCACGGGCGTAACGTCAGGCACGCCGGACGAGGTGCTCGACGGCGATCTCGACGATTTCATGGAAGCAGCGCTCGCCCAGCGCATTCACGGCGGCGGACCGGACAAGGTCGAAGACGTGGATTGAGCGGGGCGAGGACGTGGATTGAGCAGGGCGAGAACGTGGATTGAGCAGGGCGAGAACGTGGATTGAGCGTTGCGCTCCTGCGGCCGCAAAAGCCGGCGCCGACTATCCGGGCGCTGCGCGTTTCAATCGTTCGACGCCAGAAGCCGCGCCGCCTTCACGAAACGCGCCGGATCGGTCGCCTCGTTGTCGATGCGCACTTCATAGTGCAGATGCGGCCCTGTCGAACGCCCGGTCGAGCCGACGCGCCCGATCGTGTCGCCGGCTTTCACCGTCTGGCCTTCTTCGACCGAGATCGCCGAGAGATGGCCGTAGCGGGTCGAAATGCCGTTGCCATGGTCGATTTCCACGAGATTGCCATACCCGCCGCTCCAGCTTGCCGTGACGACCTTGCCGTTGGCCGTCGCGCGCGCCGGCGCGCCGGTTTCCGCGCGCATGTCCATGCCCGAATGGAGGGCGGGGCGGCCCAGGAACGGGTCGGAGCGATAGCCGAAATTCGAGGTGACTTCGATCGGGCCGTTAAGCGGCTTGCGAACGGGAATATAGGGCAGCACCCGGTGGATGCGGTCGAGCGCGGCAAACGCGCCCTGTACCTTGACGAGTTGCCGCTCGAAAGGCGTCGCCGCGTCGTCGAGCGTTGCGGGCACGAACGGACCGCCGACGGCGGACTTGTCCTTGTCGGCGGATTTGGCGCTGCCGGGCGCTTTGAGGCGCGCGACCGAAAGCCCGGTTTCGGAGATCACGGCGGCCAGTTCCTCGGCCTTGCGGGCGGCGGGGGCGGCAAGCGCTGCGAGCGCCTCCACCTGCCGGCGCTCGATGCGGTCGAGCGAGGCAGCCAGCAATTCGATGCGGGCATGCGTCGACATTTCGGCGTCGGCCGCCTCCGCCAGCATTTGCGCGGGCGTCGTCGACAGCGCGCTCGAACGCAAGGGCGCGCCGCGCAATTCAAAACCGTCGGGGCGCGGCCGGTCCGGCTTGAACGGCAAATCGTCCATCGGCTGCGGCATGGGAGCGAAACTGTTGGCCTTCGGTTCCGGGCCGCCGGCGGCGGGCGGCAGGCGCTTTTGCGCAGCGGCGGCGGAACGGGCAGGGGCCTTGGCTGACGCCGGCGCGATCGTTGCGGTTGTTTCGTTCGAGGCGCCGATGCGCTCGCCGAGCGCGGCGACAATGGCCGTGCGCGTCTCCAGTTGCGCCTCGCGCGCAATGAGATGCTGCACCTTGCCCTCGAAGGAATCCTGATCGAGCAATTGCCGGCTGGTCACGCGGTCGAGTTGCAGGCGCATGGCGGCCAGCCGGTCCTCGTAGGCGTATTGCTGGCGCGCATGGCGCGCCATGAGCGCCGACACCATGTCGTCGCGGAAGAACAGATAGCCCGTTGCGCCGAGATAGACGGCGCCGAGCACGGGCAGGGTGCAGAGCAGTCCGTAGAATGCGCCCGCCCGCATCGCAAAGCGTCTCTGACGACCGCCGCGGGAGAAGGTAAAGAAAAAATGACTCTCGGACTCTTTGGCCGCCGGGAAATGAGAACGTACTGACATCGCCTTACTCCGGGCGAAATCCGTCACGCCCTGGAGTATCAAAGACCATTAAGGTTAATGCTTTGGAAAATCGGCCGATGCGCCGTCGGCTGGCGTCAGCGGGCGGGCCAGAACCTTGTCCACGCGCTTGCCGTCGAGGTCGACGACCTCGAACCGCCAGCCATGGGCGTCCACATCGTCGGCGATCTCGGGCAGGCGCTTGAGCGCTGCGATGACAAAGCCGGCGACCGTCTCGAAATCCCTGTCCGGGGCAAGCGTGAGGCCGAGCCGTTCGGCCATTTCGTCGGCCGGCATCGCTCCCGACAGCAGCCATGAGCCATCCTTGCGCTGGACCGCATCGGGCTCGGGCTGATCGGAGCGGAAGGCGCCGGCGATGGCGTCGAGAAAATCCGCGGGCGTGACGAGCCCTTCAAAATGGCCGTATTCGTCGTGCACCAGAACGACCGGCATATCGGCGTCGCGCAACACCTCCAGAACATGCAGCGCGCCGATCGTGTCGGGGACGACGGGCGCCGGGCGCAAGGCGGCGCGAATGTCGATGCTCTCGCCGGCAAGCATTCTTGCCAGCAGGTCGCGCGTCTCCACCACGCCGATCATGTTGTCGGGGTCGCCGTCCGCGACAGGCACGCGCGTGCGCGCATTCTCGATCAGCGCGCGCCGGATCGCTTCCGGGCTATGCGACAGGTCGATCCATTTCACGCGCGTGCGCGGCGTCATGATCTCGCGTACATCGCGGTCGCCCAGGCGCAATATGCCCGAGATCATCGCGCGCTCGTCGGTCTCGATCACGCCGGCGGTCTCGGCTTCGGCAAGCACGGATTTCACGTCCTGTTCGGTCAGTTCCGCGCCCGAACGCTCGGCGACGCCGAACAGGCGGAAGATTGCTCGCGCGGATGCGTCGAGCAGCCAGATCAAGGGCGCGGCGGCGCGCGAGATCGCCATCATCGGGCGCGCCGCCGCACAGGCGATGGTCTCGGGATTGCGCAGCGCGACCTGCTTGGGGATCAGTTCGCCGACGACGACCGAAAAATAGGTGATGGCGCCGATGATCAGCGTATAGGCGAGGGGGCCTGCAATGCGGTTGGACGCCCCCCATTGCTCGAACGCAGCCCCCAGCCGCGCGCTCAGGCCTGCGCCGGAAAACACGCCGGCCAGAATGCCGACCATGGTGATGCCGATCTGCACCGTCGACAGAAAGCGGCCGGGGTCTTCCGCCAGCCGCAGCGCTTCGGCTGCGCCCGCGTGTCCCTCGTCCGCCATGGACCGGAGGCGCGAGTTGCGCGCCGAGACGACCGCAAGTTCGGACAGGGCGAAAAGGCCGTTTACAACGATAAGACAGACGGCGACAACAAGCTCGATCACGAAATCCCGCGCCGCATTCGGCGGCCCCCCCTTGGCTTTTGCCCCTTGGCCTCGCGCGCCGCTTTCGACGGCTCTGTCTGGCTCAACTGTGACGGGCGGCGGCCTGCGCGTCAAACCGTCCGGCAGGCTTGCCACCACGCCTCGCCCCGCCTAAACCTCGCAGCTTCAAGAGGAACCTGCCGTGGCCGAATTCCGTCCGAAATCCGATTTTCTTGGAACGCTCGTAGAGCGTGGTTTTATCCACCAATGTTCCGACATGGAAGGGCTCG
>JBKDZW010000159.1:0-1923 GCA_047971685.1 Rhodoblastus sp. | reverse complement strand
TCCTCGGGCAGGGCCGCGAGCTTTTCCAGTGATTTGTAGAGCGTCGGCGCGGGCGCCTCGAAGGCGCGGCCGCAGCCCAGCGCAAACAGCGTGTCGCCGGCAAACAAGAGCGCATCGTCTGCGAAATGATAGACGATATGGCCGGTCGTATGGCCGGGCGTCTCGATCACGCGCGCCTTCGCGCCGCCGACGGAAACAATATCGCCTTCGGCCACCTGAACGTCGAGGCCGGAAATGCGATGGGCGTCGGCCTTGGCGCCGGTCACGCGCGCCTTCGGAAATCTGGTCAGAATCTCGGGAATGCCCTGGATGTGGTCGGGATGATGATGGGTGACGAGAATATCGGTCAGCGTCCAGCCTTTTTCCGCAAGCGCGGCCAGCACGGGGGCGGCCTCCGGCGCGTCGATGGTCGCTGTCGCCCCGGTCGCGGGATCGTGGATCAGAACGCCGAAATTATCCGACAGACAAATGAACTGGTGAACCTGCAACGCCATGCGAAAACTCCGTCTCGTTGCGCTCAGATATAACGCAGTTTGCCGGCAGCGCATGAAAAAAGGCCCGGACGCAGCCGGGCCTTGCAGGAAACCTCGCCCCAGGCCGCGATTATCGCACCATCACGACCTGCGTGCCGACGCTGACGCGAGTGTAGAGATCGGCCACATCCTCGTTGAACATGCGGATGCAGCCGTAAGAGGCCGCGCTGCCGATCGAGCGGCGCATGGAGCGGGTGGTGCCATGAATGGCGATCTCGTTGCGACTAAGCGTGAGCGCTGCGACGCCCATCGGATTGCGTGGCGATCCCCCGGGAATGATGCTCGGCAGATGCGGATTGTCGCGCCTGACTTCGGCCGGCGGCGACCAGTCGGGTTTCAGATATTTGCCGTCGACATAGGCGACGCCCGACCATTCCTTGCCGCGCTTGGGCACGGCGATCGGATAGCGGATCGCGCGGGTATTATCGAGAACGTAATAAAGCGAGCGCTGGCGCGCGCTGATGACCAGCGTGCCCGGCCGCAGGTCGCCGGCCTGCGGAAAGGCGACCACGCGCTCGGCGGCGGCGGCGCTGGACACGCCAAACGAACCGTCGAGCGGACCGCCGGTCAACGCCCCCCCGGACAGAAGGCCGGCAAGGGCGAAAGCGCCAAAACAGGAACGCAGACATACATGCCGCGCGAAAACGCGGTTGAACAGATTACTCATGCGCAATTTCCCCGAAAAACTGAACGATCGTGGGCGGTGCGATAAATAGAATTTTAACGAGAGGCGGGCGCTTGTCGAAGCCTTCTTGGGGCTTCAGTTAAGCGGTAGCATTAACTTTTCATACACTGTCGCATCCCCGCCACATATGGGGCCGGATTTTGACCGAAACGCCCCGTCGCGCGATAAGCCCCCATGAGCCATGCTCCCCTCGTTTTCGATCGCGCCCTCGTTCGGCGCCGGCAGAAGCGCGCGCTCGCGCAGGGCGCGCAGGATTTTCTGCTCGCCGCGGCGGTCGAGGAATTGCTGGCGCGCCTGTCGGCCGCCCAGCGCGATTTCGTACGTGCGCTCGATCTCGGCGGCCCTTCGCCCATGCTCGCCGCAGGCCTCGCAAAACCCGGCCGCACGGTTCTGCGCATGTCAGACGATCCCGCTTTCGCCGGCGCCGGGCCATTTGTATTGGGCGACGAGGAGGCTCTGCCGGTCGATCCTGCCGCCTTCGATCTGATCGCCAGCGCGCTGACGCTGCAATGGGTCAACGATCTGCCGGGCGCGTTCGCACAGATCAGGCGCGCGCTGGCCCCGGACGGTCTTTTTCTCGCCTGTCTGATCGGCGGCGAAAGCCTTTCCGAATTGCGCGCAAGCTTTATGCAGGCGGAAAGCGAGCTGGAGGACGGCGCCAGCCCGCGCGTCGCGCCTTTCGTCGACGTGCGCACGCTCGGCGCC
>JBKDZW010000158.1:0-1652 GCA_047971685.1 Rhodoblastus sp. | reverse complement strand
TGCGCGAGAAAGGCGTGCAGGGGCTGGCGCTGGTGCGGACGGAGGGCCGGCAGATCGTGAATGTCGTCGCGGATGGCGACTGCAAGAAGATCCGGCAAAGTTACCAGCGCAACGCCTGAAGATGTGCGTAGCGACAACATTGGATCGTTGATAAAATTCAGGCTCATGATTTGAGTATACCGCGATAATCGCAAAGTTGTTTTCTTCACGACGTTATTCACATCAATTTCAGATCCCCGCGTGTGCGGGGGAAATCGGCAAGGCTACTACGCAGCCGATAGCAAACAGGACCACCCCCGCGTGCGCGGGGAATAAAATCTCATAACCGCCAGCGCGGCGTGTAAAAAAAGCGCTTGCAAAAATCCATGCATCCGAACTCAACGAATACGCAGGCGGAATACTGAGAGATACTCACGAATCCGGGCGCGCTCGATGAATGAGCGACTATCGTTGCGGACCATGCGCGAAATCGCCCAGGCGATGTGCAGCGCTCGTGGCGTGAGAGGAACTTGTTCTGGTGAGTCGGGTCTCTCATTGCGGCAGCAATCTGGGTCATGCCGCTCGAAGTGTCAGCAGGCGATAGCAAACGTTCAGAATATTAAAGCCTGACTGAAAAAGAGTTGTGGAGTTGGAGTTGACCCGGTTTCGTGGACGGCAGGTTAAGCTGGCATAGCGCGGGCCTCGAACTCCACGGGGCTGATGTAGCCCGGTTTTGAATGCCGCCGCCGCGGATTGTAGAAGCGCTCGATGTAGTCGAAGACGTCGGCGCGCGCCTCGTAGCGGGTTCGGTAGACCTTTCGGGCTGTGCGTTCGGTTTTCAGCGAGGAGAAGAAGCTTTCCATCGCCGAATTGTCCCAGACATTGCCGGCCCGGCTCATCGAACAGGCGATACCGTTGTCAGCCAGAAGCCGTTGAAACTGCTCGCAGCCCAAGTCGATCATAGACGAAGTTTCTGATTTGAATGCGAAATATCGTCATGCCGTTCTCCTGCGAAATAACAGTCGGCCGAAAATCCTCCGTAAGGTCGATCCCGCGCGTCCAATAATCGGGAATGGCGATTTGTGTGATCTGGCCGCCGAACGGTCCCGCGACCGGGGGGTCGAATACGACGAGCAGGTCGCGCGCGCCGAGGCGGGACGAGAAATTTTCGTCCTTCGGAAAGACAGCCGCATCATTGAGGTCGTCGAAGCCGGCGTCGTAGCGAAGTCGCGCGCGCTGGGCTTGCTGGACAAACGCCCGAATGCGGCCTTCCACGCCGTAGGTCGCATCGCGCCAGGCGTCCGCTGGTTCGAGACGCTCCAGCAATTCTTCCCGCGCCTGCGGATGCGTCGCGCGCTCCACCAGAAACCTGTTCATCGCCGGGATCGACCAGACGGGCTTTTCGAGGATCAGGCGCCGCGTCGCCTCGACCGCGAGAAGGTCGGGATAGGGATAGGCGATCTGTACGCTGCCGGATGAAAAGAAGCCAAGGCCATACGATCCTCGCGCCAGCAGCAACGAGAGATCGTCGGGCGCGAGAACGACGGCGCGGGGCGTCTCGAATCCCATCGGCCTCGACCGCACATGGCGATGCAGGCGACCGATCCGCTGCAACAGCACGTCGGCGGGACAAAGGTCCGTGATCAGCAGATCAGCATCGATGTCGAGGCTGA
>JBKDZW010000157.1:0-11894 GCA_047971685.1 Rhodoblastus sp. | reverse complement strand
GCTCTGGATTGGGCAGGCGCGGCGACGTAAATAGGCTCATGCCCCTTATCCGCCCAAAACCTCTGGAAACGGCTGAAGTCGAACGCTACGCCCGCCATATCGTCTTGCGGGATGTGGGCGGACCGGGGCAGCTCAAGCTCAAGGCTGCGCGGGTTCTGGTCGTCGGCGCGGGCGGGCTCGGCGCGCCTCTCATTCAATATTTGGCGGCGGCTGGCGTCGGCACGATCGGCGTCGCCGACGATGACGTGGTGTCGCTCTCGAATCTGCAACGGCAGGTGCTTCACGGCGAGCCGGATCTCGGACGCCTCAAGGCGGAAAGCGCCGCAGACGCTGTGGCCCGCCTCAATTCCTATGTAAAATTCGTGCCGCTCGCGCTGCGCCTAGCGCCCGAAAATACACGCGAAATCCTGCGGGATTACGATATCGTGGCTGACGGTTCCGACAATTTCGCCACACGCTATCTGATGTCGGATGCCTGTTTTCACGAGGCAAAGCCTCTCATAACCGCCGCTGTAGGCCCCTTCGACGCCTCTCTGACGACGCTGCGGCCGTTCGAAAGGGGCGCGGACGGCAATCCCAACCCGACCTATAGATGCCTTTTTCCCGAACCGCCGGCGCCGGGCACGACGCCAACCTGCGCGCAGGCTGGCGTTCTAGGCGCGCTCACTGGCGTTGTAGGCTCGATGATGGCGCTCGAGGTCATTCGCGAAATCGTCGGCTTCGGCGAAGGTCTGGTCGGGCGTCTCTTATTGTTCGATGCACATGCAATGCGCTTCGAGACGCTGGTCTATGGCTGGGATGAGGACAATCCGCTGAACGGGGTTACTTCGCAGCGATAATGACGATCTCAACCTTGTAGGGCGGAGCGGCGAGCTTGGCCTCCACCGTAGCGCGCGCCGGCGTCTGGCCTTGCACGACCCAAGCGTCCCAGACTTTGTTCATCTCGGGGAACGTCGCCATGTCGGCGAGATAAATGGTCGCCGATAGAATTTTGGTCTTGTCGCTGCCGGCCTGGTCCAGCAAGGAGTCGATGGTTGCGAGGATTTCGCGCGTCTGCGCCTCGACGGACTCGCCCGCCGTTTTATTGGCGACCTGACCGGCCAGATAGACGGTGTCGCCGTGAACCACGGCCTGACTCATGCGTGGTCCGACGCCAATGCGGATGATTGCCATGTTGGGCCTCGTTGCGGGATAGGCGTCAGTTTAGCCTATCCATCTGTTTTCGCTTGAACTGTCTGGTTCGCTTTCGTCGCTTTGTGTACCATGGCGTCGCCTTGTTGCACAATGCTGCGCGTCGTTTTTGGCTTTGTGTCCCCCATCGCCTATGCTGCGGTCAGACCGCAAGGAAACAGGCTAAAAATTCAATGAGTTCTAGCGATATCGCGACCCGGGCGTACAATCATTCGTTCCGGCTCGATCCGGTTCTGCGGACCCTGCTCGACACAGATTTTTACAAGCTGCTGATGCTTCAGATGATCTGGCGCAAGCATCGCGACCTTCCCGTTACCTTCGGCATCGTCAATCGTACGGCCTCCGTGCATGTCGCCAAAGAAATTTCCGAGGGCGAATTGCGCGAACAACTCGATCATGCGCGCAGCCTGCGCTTCACGCCGCGCGAAAGAATCTGGCTTGCGGGCAATACATTTTATGGCGTGAAGCAAATCTTCCAGCCCGATTTCATTGAATGGCTGGCTGAATTCCGATTGCCGGAATACGAACTTCAGCGCCGCGACGGTCAGTACGAACTGACTTTCCATGGTCCATGGCCCTACACGACCATGTGGGAAATCCCGGCTCTCTCCATCATCAACGAGCTTCGAGCCCGAAAAGTGCTGCATGGCATGGGGCGGTTCGAGCTCGACGTGCTCTATGCGCGCGCTAAGGCGAAGCTATGGAGCAAGATCGAGCGCCTTCGCCAGTTGAAGAAGGCGGGCCCGCTTCGCATCGGCGATTTCGGTACGCGCCGACGCCATGGCTATCTCTGGCAGCGCTGGTGCTGCGAGGCCTTGCAGGAAGGACTCGGCGACGCCTTCACCGGCACGTCCAACGTGCATATCGCCATGGAGATCGGCGCGGAGGCCATTGGCACCAATGCGCATGAATTGCCCATGGTCTATGCAGCGCTCGCTGGCGCCGACGAGCAGCATGTGCGCGATTCCCGTTACAGCGTGCTGCAATCCTGGAGCGACACCTATTCCGGCAATCTTCTGATCTTTTTGCCGGACGCCTACGGCACGACCGAGTTTTTGCATGATGCGCCCGATTGGGTCGCCGACTGGACCGGCGCGCGGCCGGATTCGAAAGATCCAATAGAGGCCGGCGAGGAACTGATCGCCTGGTGGGCGGAGCGCGGTCGCGATCCCCGTGAGAAACTTATGATTTTCTCCGACGCCATGGACATCGATTCCATTGAGGAGACCTTGCGCCATTTCCGTGGTCGCGTACGCGTCAGCTATGGCTGGGGCACCAATCTGACCAATGATTTTCTGGGTTGCGACCCTGGCGGCGATGATCGGTTGCGCGCAATCTCGCTGGTTTGCAAGGTTATTGGCGCGGCGGATCGCCCGGCGGTCAAACTCTCCGACAATCCACTAAAAGCGACGGGGCCAGAAAGTGAAATTGCACGCTATCGCCATATCTTTGGCAATGTCGGCATGCGTGCGCAGCCCGTGCTGGTGTGATCGAAGGATATTCGGCAAAAAGAGTTTTTGCGCTTCCTGCGAATACGAATTGCTCGAGATCGCGCAGCAAATATCAGGGTGTGACGAAGGCAAGCGCGCCATCTTCGCGCGCAACCGCGATGAGCGTGACGCCAAGCGCAACGGCGCGCTCGATCGCCAGAGATGTTGGCGCGGATACCGAGACGAGCGCATGCGCGCCAAAGATCGCGGTCTTTTCGATCATCTCGAACGAGCAGCGGCTGGTGACCAGCATGAACCCGTCTTCGGCGGAAAGACCGTTGCGCAGGCAGGCGCCGATTGTCTTGTCGAGTGCGTTATGGCGCCCGACATCCTCGCGCAAGACAAGCACTTCTCCCTCGCGCGCGCACCAGGCGGCGGCGTGAACCGCGCGCGTTGCGTGGAACAATATCTGTTTCTCGTGTAGCGTCGTAAGCGCGCGGATTATTGCGGCGGGCGCGACATTGCGCGCGCCAACCTTGTGCGGCGCGGCCGGCAATTGCGTAAAATCCTCTACACCGCACAGACCGCAACTCGTGCGGCCCGACAGATTGCGCCGTCGCGCCATATGCCCGCGTAGCGCGTCTGGCGTCAGATTGACGTAAACGACATGGCCTTCATTTTTTTGTGTGAGCTCCATGCCCCGAATTTGCGCGGCATGCGCAATCACGCCCTCGGTCAGGCTGAAACCGAACACGAAGTCTTCGATGTCGGCAGGTGAAATCATCATCACAGCGTAAGGTGTGTCGCCATAGATGATATTGATTGCGGCCTCGACGGCCACAGCCACGTCTTTCGTTCCGCCGTTCGCCTTGTTGTAGCGGACGATTTTCGCGCGAAACCGTCGAAGCGGATTGTCCGGGGTATCTATCATGGTCGCGGCAGAATCTTTGAACGGCCAAATCGCCCCATCGCAGAAAACGCCGGCCAATTCAAATTTGTCGTCAGGAGACGCCGGCTTTCGCCGCTTTGCCGGCGACGCGCTGGCGTAGTTTGTCGACTTCCACAACGAAACGGCTGTGGCTGCCGCGGCTGATTTCTTCAAGCGCGTCTTTTGCTACCAGATCGAAAGTCACAAGACGTCCGTCGATTTTGGAGACGGTCACGCTGATGTCGACGCTCATGCCGCGCAAGGTCGCGCCGCCATGACTCACGTTGATGCCCGTGCCCACGGAATCCTCGCCCACATCCGTATGTTCGAGGACGAAATCGCGGCACACGATCTCGAAATCGCGCACCAGTTCCGGCGTTGCGTAAACACGCAGATTTTCACCCAGAAAATCGATGGTGCGCGCCGTATCGACCACGATTTGACGCTTTGCCGACATGCCGATCTTGATTGTGTCCTTCATGCGAGCCTCCTCTCGGATTCGGGAGATACAGTTTTTTTGTTTATTACCAAAAATTTGTATCACGACACTGCAATCGTCTCATATGACTATAGGTTGCGCAATATCGGGATGTAGCAGCTTCATGTGCGGTGTGCAGATGCAGTGCATTCTCCGTCAACAATCAATGAATAATGCGATACTGTCCCGTTGACTTTTTCGTTGGCATTTGTATCATGATATTGCGCTACCGTATAGATTGGGAGCAACCCGCATCGGTCGCGTCCGCTTTTCGAGACATGTTTCGAGGGGCGTCCCTTCAGGGGGAGACAAAAGGGAGGGAATCATGAGCGCAGCCTCCATGGCCGGCGGCGGTTCGGGCAATAACGTCTCAACCAGGAGCGTTCCGACCTTTTGCTATAATTGCGTTTCCGGCCCCGATTTCTTGCGAATAAAAGTCGAGAATGGCGTGGCGACCGAAGTTGGCCCGAATTTCGACGGGGACAAGGTCCATCCCGCGCGCGGACGTCCCTGCGTAAAAGCCTATGGGCTGGTGCAGAAGACCTATAACCCCAATCGCATTCTTACCCCGATGAAACGGACCAATCCGAAGAAGGGGATGAAGGAGGATCCGGGCTTCGTCCCGATTTCGTGGGACGAGGCGCTCGATACAATCGCCGAACGCCTCAAGACGATCCGCGCCAAGGGAGTGATCGACGAGGCGGGCCTGCCGCGCATTGCGGCGAGCTTCGGTCATGGCGGCACGCCCTCCAATTACATGGGCACATTGCCCGCGTTTCTCGCCGCCTGGGGGCCGATAGATTACAGTTTTGGTTCGGGGCAGGGTGTCAAATGTGTCCATTCAGAACACCTCTACGGCGAGTTCTGGCACCGCGCCTTCACCGTTTCAGCCGACACGCCTCACACCCGCTACAACATTTCCTTCGGCGCCAATGTCGAAGTGACGGGTGGTCCGACCGCCGTCATCCGCCATGCCGATGCGCGCGTTCGCGGCTATAAGCGCGTGCAGGTGGAGCCCAGCCTTACCATTACGGCGGCCTGCTCGGCCGAATGGGTGCCGATCCGGCCCAAGACCGATCCCGCTTTCATGTTCGCGCTCATCCATGTTCTGGTGTGCGAAGCAGGCCTTGCCAGGCTCGACATTCCCTTCCTGCGCGACCGCACCGCCTCGCCATATCTGCTTGGCCCCAATGGCCTCTATCTGCGCGACCCCGAGACGTCGAAGCCGCTTCTGTTCGACGAAGCGTCGGGACGCATTGTCCCGCACGATACGCCCGACATTCGCCCTGTCGTCGCAGGTCGTCACAAGGCCGCGCGCGCTATCACGATTGGCGCAGATTCCGAGCGGGAAGATTTTGCAGACGTCGAAGGCAGGACCGCCTATCAGGCGCTTGTCGATCATATGGAGCGCTATACGCCGGAATGGGCGTCGGCGATCTGCGACGTGCCGGCCGACACGATACGCCGCATTGCCAATGAATATCTGGAAGCCGCCTCCATAGGCGAAACAATCGTGATCGATGGGGTAACGCTTCCCCTGCGCCCGGTCGCCGTGACGCTTGGCAAATCCGTCAACAACGGCTGGGGCGCGTTTGAATGCTGCTGGGCGCGCACGGTGCTTGCCACGCTCGTTGGCGCGCTCGAAAATCCAGGCGGCATTCTCGGCACGACGGTGCGCATCAACAAGCCACAGGAAAATCGCCACAAGAGCGTGAAGCCCGGCGACGACGGCTTCATGGTGCAATATTTCAACCCGACTGGCCCCAATTCCTGGGAAGCGCAGCCGACGACGCGCAACATCCATCGCACGCTCGTGCCCATCGTCGGCCGCAACGGCGGCTGGAGCCAGGCGCTCGGACCCACTCAATTGGCCTGGATGTTTCAGGAGGAGACGCCGGAAGGCTGGAACTGGCCGAAACCGACCTATCCCGAACTCTGGTTCGTCTATCGTTCCAATCCGGCTATCTCCTTCTGGGAGACACGCCGGCTGGCGGAGGCCGCCGCACAATTTCCCTTCATGGTCGCCTTCGCCTACACGGTGGATGAGACCAATTATATGGCCGATCTGCTTCTGCCCGAGGCGTCCGATCTGGAATCCAACCAGCTCATCCGCATGGGACAAACCAAATATATGGAGCATTTCTGGGACCACATCGGCGTGGTCCTGCGCCAGAAGGCGGTCGAGCCGCAGGGCGAAGCGCGAGACTTTACGTGGATTGCAGGTCAACTCGCCCTGCGCTCCGGCCTGATCGAAGGTTATGCCGCCCAGCTCAATCGAGGCATATCAGGCGTCTCGCCGCTCAAGGGCGAGGCTTACGATTTCAGTCTCGATACGACGACCGCGCTTGATCCCGACAAGGTCTGGGACAGCGTCTGCAAGGCGGCCACCACCACCCTGTCGGAAGGCAAGGAATGTCACGGTCTTGACTGGTTCAAGGACAATGGATTCTTCGCGATTCCGCAATCACGGCTCGGCTGGTATCTCACGCCGACGCTCGCGCAGCAGGGCCTGCGCTACGAATTGCCTTATCAGGAACGTCTCTTGCGCATTGGCCGCGAACTCGGCCGCCGTTTGCACGAGAGTGAAATTCACTGGTGGGACGAGCAGTTAAGCGAATATGTGGGCCTGCCCGACTGGCATGACGTGCCGGGTCGCTGGGAGCGTGCACTCGTCAATGCCGGCGGTAGTCTCGAAGAATTTCCATTCTGGCTGCTTTCCACAAAGTCGATGCAATATCATTCCGGCGGCAACGCCAGTATCGCTTTGATGGATGAGGTCTCGGAAAACCTGCACGGTCATACGGGCGTCATCGTCAATGAGACGACAGCACGAAAACTCGGCATTGACGAGGGCGATCGCGTGGAAGTGCGTTCGCATATCGGCGCGACCTATGGGCGCGCGGCTTTGGTCAAGGGTGTGCGCCCTGACACGATCGTCATCATCGGCCAGTTCGATCATTGGGCGACGCCCTACATCAAGGACACCGAGCGCGCGAGTCTCAACACGATCGCGCCCATGTCGCTTGAGTTGACGGACGCGACGGGTTCTGGCGCAGACATAGTGCGTGTCGTCATCCGCCGTATGGACAAGGCCGCATGAGCCTCGATACGACCAAACGCTATGTGATGGCGATAGACTTGCGCCGTTGTGTAGGTTGCCAGACATGCACGGCGGCGTGCAAGAATTCCAACGCCACGCCGCCCGGCGTGCAATGGCGGCGTGTGCTTGACATCGAGACCGGCGAATTTCCAGATGTGCAGCGCACATTCCTTCCGGTCGCGTGCATGCACTGCGCCAATCCGCCGTGTATGCATGTCTGCCCGACGACGGCGACCAAGCAACGCGCCGACGGTCTCGTTACCATCGACTATGACATCTGCATCGGCTGCGCCAATTGCGTGATGGCCTGTCCTTATGACGCGCGTTCAATTCAGCATATGGCGAAATACGCCTATGGCAAGCCGATGAAATCGGAGGAAGCGCGTTTCGAGCCGGAGCGGCTCGGCGTCGCCACCAAATGCACTTTCTGTCAGGACCGTATCGACCATGCAGCCAGAACGGGCCAGACGCCAGGGGTCGATCCCGAGGTGACGCCAGCCTGCGTAAATTCCTGCATTTCCGGCGCCATGCATTTCGGCGACATCAACGACAAGGCAAGCAATGTCTCGAACCTGCTCGCCATGACCGAGTATTTCCGCATGCACGAGGAACTCGGCACGGACCCGTCAGTTTATTACATCCTCGATGGCGACGACGCAGGGGACGCGCCATGAGCGAGAGCAAGATCCTTGATCGCGTCGTTCCGCGTCAGCAGTTGGAATGGGACATAAAAGGCGCGCTGAATTTCATTTTCGGCGGCGCTGGCGCCGGTCTGATTGTCGCGAGCGTATTTGCCGCGCTTTTCGGCGTCGATCCGCGCCCCTTCGTGCTGCTCGGCCTTCTGCTGGTTGCGGCCGGGTTATTCGCCGTCCTGTTGAAAATCGGCAGACCATGGCGCGCCTTTCATGTCGTTCGCCGTCCCTCGACCTCGTGGATGACGCGTGAGGCGTTGATCGCGCCTGTGCTTTTCCTCGCCGGCGTAATCACGATTTTGACGAGCGGGCCGTTGGCGCTCGCGCTGACAGGCGCGCTTGGTCTGGTCTACGCCTATGCGCAGGGTCGCATTCTCAAGGCGAATATAGGCATAGCCGCCTGGCGCAGATGGTCTTGCGTAGTGCTTATTCTCGTCACCGCGCTGGCTGAGGGCTTTGGTATTGTCGCGCTTGCAGCCTTGTTGTGGCCGTTGCTGACGCCGCTCGGCTATCTGCTGGCGGCTCTGCTGGTGGCGCGCTATCTCGCCTGGAACAATTATCTGGCCGACCTTCGCAGGACTGGCGCCCCGAAAGGAACCTTCGTCGCTTTCGCCGCCTTCGCGCCTCGCTTTCTCTGGCTGGGCCATGTGGCGGCCGGCGTCCTCGCTTTGATTGGCGCTTTTGCCGAACAACCGTTTGCGCTTGCCTTCGGTGGCGCGCTTGCAGCCGTCGGCGGCGCTCTTTTCAAATATTCGCTCGTGTGCCGTGCGGCCTTCACGCAAGGTTTTTCTCTGCCGCGCATGCCCGCGCGCGGCCGCAGCAAACCCGGCGCCGGTTCACAGCCGGGTTGGGAGGCGACGAAGTGAATTTGAACATGCCGCGTTGAAAACCGCGCGGTTAAATGGAGGAGTTTATCGCGGCAATATGCCGGTTGAGGACAGCGTCAATCGAGGCCTGTCATCTTTGCGGCGGCGAACGACAAAAATAAATCTATTGCCGTTTGTAACGATCGAAATACTGACCGATGCCAAAACAAAATAGGCGTCGGCGGCGTGGGAGGAACCGATGAGATATGAGCGGGAGGCAGCGTATCAGGCGCGTGTTGCAGGGAGGCGCGAATGAACGCACAAAATCAGATGGCGCGTATGAGCGCGTCCGGTCTCGATCTTGAGCCGATCGAGCGCGCCAGTCGCGACGAATTGCAGGCACTGCAACTTGAGCGTCTGAAATGGTCGCTCAATCGCGCCTATGAGAACGTGCCGCATTATCGCGCAAAATTCGACGCGGCCGGTGTGGCGCCGGGCGATCTGAATTCTCTGGCCGATCTCGCGAAATTTCCGTTCATCAGCAAGGCCGACTTGCGCGAGACCTATCCCTACGGCTTGTTTGCTTCGCCCATGCGCGACATCGTGCGCGTGCACGCATCCTCCGGCACGACCGGCAAGCCGACCGTCGTCGGTTACACGAAAAAGGACATCGAGAACTGGTCCGATCTGATGGCGCGCTCTTTGCGCGCAGCGGGCGTAGGGCCGGACGACATTCTGCTCAACTCCTATGGATACGGCCTGTTCACCGGCGGCCTTGGCGCCCATTATGGTGGCGAGCGGCTTGGCGCAACCGTCATTCCAATGTCCGGCGGCCAGACCGAAAGGCAGGTCCAGATCATCCAGGATTTCAGACCGACTGTTCTTCTATGCACGCCCTCCTATGCGTTGACGATCGCTGACGAATTGACACGGCAAGGCGGGACGGCAAACAAGACGAGCCTGCGCATCGGCGTTTTCGGCGCCGAGCCCTGGACCAATGAAATGCGCCGTGAGATCGAGACAAAACTCGGCATAGACGCGGTCGACCTCTACGGTCTCTCCGAAGTGATGGGCCCCGGCGTCGCCTGCGAGTGTGTCGAGACCAAGGACGGTCCGCACATCTGGGAAGATCATTTCCTGCCGGAAGTGATCGACCCGCAGACCGGTATGCCCGTGGCGGACGGCGAACAGGGCGAACTCGTCTTCACCTCGCTCACCAAGGAAGCTTTGCCGATCATCCGCTATCGCACACGCGATCTCACGCGGCTTCTGCCGGGCACCGCTCGCGCCATGCGGCGCATGGACAAGATCACCGGCCGCACGGACGACATGTTGATTATCCGCGGCGTCAACATGTTTCCTACCCAGATCGAGGAAATCCTGCTGCGCGACCCTCATTTGTGCGGTCATTACCAGATCGTCGTATCGCGCGACCGCAATCTCGACGAACTCGACGTCTTCGTCGAGCTGATGCCTCAGGACGCAGACAAGGTGGGCCAGGATGGCCGCCACGCGATCGCACGTGATATCGGCCACAAGATCAAGACATTCGTCGGTGTCACTGCACGCATCCATGTCGTCGATCCAGATTCGATCGAACGCGTGGTCGTCGGCAAAGCCAAAAGGGTGATCGACAAACGGCCGAAATAGCAGCCGGTCCGGGGAGGGGCCATGCTCGCAGAATTTCTTCAGTTTCTGTTCTCGGGCGTGACGGTGGGCGCAATCTATGCGCTCGCCGCGCTCGGCTTTACGCTGATCTACAACGCCAGCAACGTCATCAATTTTGCGCAGGGCGAATTCATCATGCTCGGCGGTGTACTGACGGTAGCTTTTCTGAAACTGGGCGTGCCCATGCCGCTGGCGATTGCGTTCGCAATTTCAGCCACTGCGTTCGTCGGCGTGCTCATCGAAAAACTGGCGATAGAACCGGCCAGAGATGCCGATGTGGTCAGCCTCATCATCATCACCATCGGCGCCGCGCTGGTGCTGCGCGGTCTCGTGCAGATCTGGTTTGGCAAGAGCCCGGCGACCTTTCCGGGCTTTTCCGGCGATGCGCCGATCAGGATCGCCGGTGCGACCCTGTTGCCGCAAAGCCTCTGGGTGCTTGGCGTTGCAGCGGCGATCGTCGTCGCGCTCTGGTTGTTTTTCGCGCGCACGCTGGCCGGCAAGGCCATTCTGGCGGCTGCCTATAATCCCGTCGCCGCCGGCCTCGTCGGCGTCGACACGCATTGGGCGTTGCTCGTCAGCTTTGCCCTGTCTGCCGCCATTGGCGCCATCGGCGGCGTACTGGCGACGCCTATCGCCATGACATCCTACGAAGTCGGCATAATGCTCGGCCTCAAGGGCTTTGTAGCGGCCGTTGTCGGGGGGCTCGGCAGCGGACCCGGCGCGATCATCGGCGGGCTGGCGGTCGGCATCATCGAAGCCATGTCAGCGGGCTATATTTCGTCCGCCTACAAAGACGCCACCCCCTTTTTGCTGATCTTGCTTGTGCTGTTCTTCATGCCGCGTGGCCTGTTCGGCGTCAAAGACACGGAGCGGGTATGAAACGCGCCAACTCTGGCCTGACGATTCTTGCGGCGATTCTGATCGTCGCGCCCTTCGTCCTGCCCAATTCCTATTATTTTGACATCGCCAATCGCATGGCGATCAACGCCGTCCTCGCGCTCGGTCTCAACTTGCTCATCGGCTTTGCCGGCCAGATCAGCCTTGGCCATGCCGGATTCTTCGGCATCGGCGCTTATGCGTCGGCTGTGCTGACCGTGCGCTACGCCTGGCCGCCGATTGCGGCCATGGCGCTGGGCGCAATCTTTGCGTCCATGCTGGCGGCCGTCATCGCGCCGCCAATCTTTCGCTTGCGCGGCCATTACCTCGCTATGGCGACACTCGGTCTTGGCGTCATCGTCGCAATTGTTTTGAAAAACGAGGGCGCACTGACAGGCGGACCAGACGGCATGTCGCTTGCGCCCTTCTCGGTGTTCGGGCATGAGATCTACGGCGAGAAGCAATGGTATTGGCTTTTTGCCGGTCTGCTTCTGTTGAGCGTCTGGATGAGCCTCAACCTTATCGATTCGCCCTTCGGCCGCGCCTTGCGCGCGCTGCACGGCTCCGAGGTCGCAGCCAAGGTCGCCGGCGTCGATATCGCGCGCTACAAGGCCGCGATCTTCGTCCTGTCGGCATTCTTCGCCAGCATCATGGGAAGTTTGAGCGCCCATTACGTTGGCTTCGTCACGCCCAATCTTGCGGACTTTTTCCACTCGATCGAACTC
>JBKDZW010000156.1:0-6072 GCA_047971685.1 Rhodoblastus sp. | reverse complement strand
TATGGCGCCGGCTCTCTGTCCGCTCGACGTCTCGCCCTATGATTTCTCCGCCGCGCCCAGCCTGATCGAACGCGCGACCGCCGAAACCCGCCGGTGGATCGCAAAAGGCGGGCTTGACCGGCGCGCGCGCGCGAGCGAACTCTCGGCCCATCGTCATTGATCGGCCGGCGATCGGCTCGTTACACGATCGTCGACTTCTTGCCCCAATAGGCGTCGCGCACCAGGCGCTTGTAGAGCTTGCCCGTCTGGTGGCGCGGCAATTCCTCCATGAAGTCGATCTGCTTGGGCGCCTTCACATGCGAGATGTTTTCGCGCGCGAACTGCATCAGTTCCGCGCGCAGCGCGTCGCCGGCGTCAGCCCAGTTCATCGGCTGGATGACGGCCACCACCCTCTCGCCCATTTCATCGTCCGGCGCGCCGACAACCGCCGCATCGGCCACCTTGGGATGGGTGACGAGGAGGTTTTCGAGTTCCTGCGGATAGATGTTCACGCCGCCGGAAATAATCATGAAGGCCTTGCGGTCCGTGAGAAACAGATATCCGTCCGCATCGACATGGCCGACGTCGCCCAGCGTCGTCCAGCCGTGCTTGTTCTTCGACTGCGCGGTCTTCTCGGGATCGTTGTGATATTCAAACGGCGTGCCGTCGGCGAAATAGATCGTGCCGTCCGATCCCGTGGCGACCTCGTCGCTGTTCTCGTCGCAGATCTTGAGGACGCCGATCTTCGCCGTACCCACGGAGCCCGGCTTCTTCAGCCATTCCTGGGACGAAATGTAACAAAAGCCGTTGCCCTCGCTGCCGGCGTAATATTCCTGGAGGACCGGCCCCCACCATTCGATCATCGCGCGCTTGGTCTGCACCGGACAGGGCGCGGCCGCGTGGATCGCGCAGGTCAGCGTCGAATGGTCGTATTTCGCGCGAACCTCCTCGGGCAGCTTCAGCAGGCGCACGAAATGCGTCGGCACCCATTGCGAGGCCGTCACCTTGTATTTTTCGATCAATTGGAGCGCGCGTTCGGGATCGAATTTCTCCATCACGATCACAGTGCCGCCAAGCCGCATCGTCGTCATGCACCAGCGCAAGGGGGCCGCATGATAGATCGGCGCAGGCGAGAGATAGACCGTATCCTTGCTGAAGCCGAACAGGCCCGCGGCAAGCTGCACCAGCGAATTGGTAGCGTCGATCGGCTCGTCCTTCAGTTCCACGCGCACGCCCTTCGGACGGCCCGTCGTGCCCGAGGAATAAAGCATGTCCAGGCCAGGCGCCTCGTCGGCGATCGGCGTCGCCGGCATTTTCGCGCGCGCCTCCTCGAAGCTCGCGTAGGGGCCCCAGGCGGAATCGAGCGAGAACAGTTTGAGATCGGAAATGGCGGGCGCCAGCTTCTCCGCCTCGCCCGCCTTCGCCTTCGAGGTGATGAACAGTTTCGCGTTGCAATCGCGCACGATGTATTCGACCTCGCCCGCCGTCAGCGCGGATGAAATACAGGTATAGTAGAGCCCCGCGCGCTGCGCCGCCCAGCAGATCTCGAAATAGCGCGGATGGTTTTCGAGATAGAGCGCGATGGAATCGCCGCGCTTCAACCCGAGCGAACGAAAGAGCTGCGCGCCCTGGTTGGAGCGCTCGTCGAGCTGGCGATAGGTCGTCGTCTCGCCCGAGCCCGCCATGACCACGGCGACCTTGTCGGGATTTGTACGAGCGTGATGGTAGGGATGAAGCATGGAAAGGTCCTGACTCATGAGGATTGCCGTCAATCTCGTTTCACGAGACCGTTCAACACAAGATCGACGACGAAATCGGCGTAGCGGCGGCGTAGCGCGTCGTTGATCGTCGCAACGCCCCAGATACGACGGGACTCGGGATGCCAGCGAAACAGCGCATCGCAGGCGCTGCCGACGGCATGATAGAAAAAGCCTGGATCGACGGGCTTGAATGCGCCGCTGCGCATGCCCTCCTCCAGAATCTGGCGCTGAAAATGCGCAAGCGGCTCGACAAAGAAACCCGACACCTGCGCCGCCGCCTCATCGCCGCGCTCGCGCGTCAGCAGATGCACAAGGCGGTTCATGTAGGGCTTGCGAAAATAGGTTTCGATAATGCCGGCGATATGCCGGCGCAGCTTTTCCGTCGCCGGAATGTCGCGCGTCAGCAATTTCTCGACCTGTTTGAGCGATATTTCCGCATCGCGTTCGAGAATGGCGAGCAGCAGGCCGTCCTTGTTGCCGAAATGATATTTGACCAGCGCGGAATTCAGGCCGGAACGCGCAGCGACCTCCTGCAATGAAAACTCCACCGCATTGCGCTCGGTCATGATGACGCGCGCAGCTTCCATCAGCCGGTCCTTGGTGCTCGGCGTCCGCGCCTGAAGCGTCTCGGCATTCGCCGCCATGCTTGCTCCTCCCGTCGTCGGCAATGGCTGGTATATTTAATTAGTCGATTGACTAACTCGCCGCAATGGGCTTTGCTTGCAAAAATCCAGCCCGGTCGCGACGCACTGTCGTCGGCGCCGCGCATAATCAAGAACATCGCCTGCAAAATCTTGCTGCAAAAATTCGCCTGAGCGTCAACAATAAAGCCGAACGACAGAGCCCGCGACGGCTTGAACCCGGTTCGGCCCGCAACACCCCATGGAGAGGTCACGCATGAACTTCGATTTTTCGGACGAACAAAAGCAATTGCGCGACGAGGCGCGGCGCTTTCTTTCGGAAAACTGCACGCCCAAGGAAGTGCGCGCCGTTCTCGAAGGCAAGGATACGTATGACCGCGCGCTATGGAAAGGCCTCGCGGATCTCGGGCTGATTGGCGTGGCTATACCCGAGGAATTCGGCGGCGCAGGCGCCGGCCGTCTCGAACTCTGCGTCATCGCCGAGGAACTGGGACGCGCGCTCGCGCCCGTGCCTTATTCCTCCACCGTCTATCTCGCCGCCGAACTTCTGATGCTCGCGGGCTCCGACGCGCAGAAGAAAGCCTGGCTGCCCAAAATCGCGGCGGGCGAGGCCATCGGCGCGCTCGCGCTTGTCGAAGGCGCCGGCGACCCGACGCCGGCCTCCATCGCAACCAGCGCCGCAGGCGGCAAGGTTTCCGGAACCAAGACCCTCGTGCCGGACGGCGGCATCGCCGATTTCGCGATTGTCGCCACGCGCGAAGGCCTGTTCATCGTCGATCTCAACGGCCCCGGCGTAAAACGCGAGAACGTCGAGACGGTCGATCCCACGCGCAACCATGCGCGCATCGTGTTCGACAAGGCGGCGGGGGATCAGCTTGGCGGCGCCGGGCTGAAAGAATCCTGGGCTTTGATCGACAAGGTGCTCGACCGCGCAGCCGTGCTTGTCGCCTTCGAGCAGATCGGCGGCGCCGACCGCGCGCTCGAAATGGGCCGCGATTATGCGCTCGACCGCATCGCCTTCGGTCGTCCCATCGGTTCGTTCCAGGCGGTCAAGCACATTCTGGCCGACATGTATGTCGCCGCCACCCTTGCGCGCTCCAACGCCTATTACGGCGCCTGGGCGCTGTCGACGGACGCCGGCGAACTGGCCGAAGCCGCAGCCAATGCCCGCGTTTCGGCGACGCAGGCCTATCAATTATGCGCCAAGAACAACAATCAGGTGCATGGCGGCATGGGCTTCACCTGGGAATTCGACTGCCACCTCTACTATCGCCGCTCCAACCTGCTGGCGCTGACGCTCGGCTCGCTCACCCTGTGGGAGAACCGGCTGATCGACCAGATGCGCAAACGCAACGCTGCGGCCTGAGGGAAGGAAACATCGGATGAACTTTGACGACACCCCCCAGGAAGCCGAATTCCGCGCGCTCGCGCGCAAGTGGATCGAGGCCAACCGTCCCGACGATCTCATGCGCGACCTTGCCGCGGCGGAGGAAATCAAGGATCGCGACCAGCGCACCGCCGCCCTCCTGCGCGCCGCCAAGGCATGGCAGAAGAAGAAGGCCGACGGCGGCTTTGCCTGCCTCACCTGGCCCAAGGAATACGGCGGCCGCGCCGCAACGCCTATCCAGCGCGTGATCTGGGATCAGGAAGAAGGCAAGTACGGCGCGCTGTCCGCGCCCTTCCAGATCGGCCAGGGCATGTGCGGGCCAACCGTCATGACTTACGCCACCGAGGACCAGAAGCGCCGCTTCCTGCCCCCGCTCGCCTCGGGCGAAGAAGTCTGGTGCCAGCTCTTCTCCGAGCCCGCCGGCGGCTCCGATCTCGCAGGTCTGCGCACCAAGGCCGAGAAGGATGGCGACGACTGGATCATCAACGGCCAGAAAATCTGGACGACAGGCGCTCATTTCTGCGACTACGGCATTCTCATCACGCGCTCGGATCCCACCCTGCCCAAGCACAAGGGCCTCACCATGTTCTTCCTGGACATGAAGAGCCCCGGCGTCGAAGTGCGGCCGATCAAGCAGGCAAGCGGGCACTCCGGCTTCAACGAAGTCTATTTCACCAATGTCCGCATCCCCGACGCCCAGCGCCTCGGCAAGGTCAACGACGGCTGGAACGTCTCGCTCACCACCTTGATGAACGAGCGCTTCTCGATTGGCGCACGCCTTGCGACGGGCGTGCCGGAATTGTTCGATTTCGTCAGCGCCCAGAAACTTGCCGACGGCTCGCTCGCCATCGAGGACAAGGCTGTGCGCGAGCG
Organism: Rhodoblastus sp.; assembly: GCA_047971685.1. Classification (GTDB taxonomy): domain Bacteria; phylum Pseudomonadota; class Alphaproteobacteria; order Rhizobiales; family Beijerinckiaceae; genus JAJXWB01. The sequence goes on along the minus strand of JBKDZW010000156.1, from coordinate 1,432 downwards.
GCTCGCAACATGGGCGGCGCGCGCCAACGGCCTGAAATATACGGCCTGGCGCTCGATTTCGGCTCTGTCGCGCGGCGAGCGTCCCGGTCCGGAAAATTCCATCGGCAAGCTGGTCGCCGCCCCCATGATGCAGGACATCGCCATGTATGCGCTGGAATTGCAGGGGCCGACGGGCGCGCTTGCCCGCGACGACGCAAGCCCCGCCGGCAAGCTCTACCAGATGCTCTATGGCGCAATCGGCATGCGTATCGCCGGCGGCACGGACGAAGTGATGCGCAATATCATCGCCGAGCGCGTGCTGGGTCTGCCCGGCGACATACGTGTCGACAAGGAAGCGCCTTTCAACCAGATCCCCACCAAGGGACGGTGAGAGGCCTCGCCCCCGCAGACGTAAAGCCGGCAGCCGCCGGCTTCAGCCGAAAGCGGGGATAGGGGCGCTGGCGACAATCAATGTTCTGGAATCCCCGGTTGCGCGCCCCCCGCGCGCCGGGGGGCAATATTCGAGGTTGCAATGGACTTCGACGACACCCCATCCGAAGCCGCCTTCCGTGCGCAAGCGCGCGCCTGGATCCAAGCCAATGCGCCGCGCGAATACGAGGCCGATCTGCGCGCTTCGCCCTTCGGCCGCGTCGTTCTCAAATCCGGCGACATCATCGCCGCCTCCAAGGCCTGGCAGGAAAAGAAGGCCGCCGCCGGCTGGGCCTGCCTGCACTGGCCGAAAGAATACGGCGGACGCGGCGCAAGCCCGATCGAGCGCGTGATCTGGGGGCAGGAAGAAGGCGTCTTCGGCAAGCTGTCGGGCCTCTTCATCATTGGCCACGGCATGTGCGGGCCGACAGTCATGGCCTTCGCCAACGAGGACCACAAGAAGAAGCGTCTGCCGCCGCTCGCCTCCGGCGAGGAAATCTGGTGCCAGCTCTTTTCAGAACCCGCCGGCGGCTCCGATCTCGCAGGGCTGCGCACGCGCGCCGAAAAGAGCGGCGACGAATGGATCGTCAACGGCCAGAAGATATGGACCTCGGGCGCGCACCACTCGGACTGGGGGCTGCTGATTGCGCGCACCGATCCCAATGTGCCCAAGCACAAGGGTCTCACCATGTTCTTTTTGAACATGAAGAGCCCGGGCGTCGAAATCCGGCCGATCAAACAGGCCAACGGCCAGGCGGAGTTCAACGAGGTCTATTTCACGGACGTTCGCATTCCCGACCATCAGCGGCTCGGCAAGATCGGCGAAGGCTGGACCGTTTCGCTGACGACCCTGATGAACGAGCGCCTGTCGATCGGCTCGGGCATGCCGACCGGCTTTCCGGAATGGTTCGATCTGTGCACACGCCTGCCTATGGGAGACGGCGCTGCAATCGACAACCGCGCCGTGCGCGCAAAACTCGCGCATTGGGCGACCAAGGCGAACGGCCTGAAATATACGGGCTAT
>JBKDZW010000155.1:0-4266 GCA_047971685.1 Rhodoblastus sp. | reverse complement strand
GAGCGGCGCAGGCTCGGGCGGCTCGAGCGCCTGAATGCGGCCAAGCGCATTGCCGACCGCCCCGATACGCATGAAATAGGCGTCGCGGGCGACATCGTAGCCGGCAGGGCGCGCGGCGCGCGCGGGCGGCATCAGCCGGGCCTTCAGCGCGATATGGGCGCCGGCCCTGAAATCGGGCGTGCGTCCGACAGTCAGGCGCACGCGATAGGGCATGGCCTCGTCGCCCAGATATTGCGCCGACGTCAGGCGCAGAGTGAAACGGGCGCCGGAGCGGCGCAGATCGACCTGCTCGACGAAGCCGGTGATTTCCGATGTCATCGGGCGGGTCAGCACGGGCGCTGCGACCCGCCACACGCGCAGACCCTGCGCGACGAAACCGGCGGAAACCGCCGCAAGGCAGGCAGCCGCCGCAAAGGCCGCGCGGTTTTCGCGCACCGCAAAGGCCAGGCCCGAAAACAGGGCAAGCACGACAAAGGCGGCAAGCAGCGAGGGCTCCTTGTCCGATGTCAGCGCGAGAATGGCGCCGGCGCCGGCGGCCACCGGCAGCCACAATGCGGGCCGGCGCCAGGAATATTCCTCCTCGATCGCGGCGGCGATCTGCGCCCGCAGGGTTTCGAGGCGCGAGGAAAGCCGGGCGCGAAAACCGGCGGCAGCCGCGCGCTCTTCCTGCACTTGCCCTGCGACCGCCCTGATCACGTCCAATTCCCTGCAAATACGCGCTGCAAACCTCGGCGAGCCTGCCGCCCCACCCCTTTTGACGGGACCAAGCCCATGATACAGGGGCGCCATTCGCCGCATAGCGGCGATATTAACTTTTCCCGAACGCAGCGCGCTCTTTAAGCGCCTTCCTTCCAGGGGCCCGCCATGTCCACCTCCCCCGTCACGCGTTTTGCCCCCTCGCCCACGGGCTTTCTGCACATAGGCGGCGCACGCACCGCGCTTTTCAACTGGCTGTACGCCCGCAAGCACGGCGGCAGGATGCTGCTGCGCATCGAGGACACCGACCGCGAGCGCTCGACCGAGGCCGCGATCAGGGAAATCATCAGCGGTCTGGACTGGCTGGGGCTGACATGGGACGGCGAGGTCATCCACCAGTTTTCACGCGCAACGCGCCATGCGGAAGTTGCGACGGAACTGATGAGCGCCGGCGCCGCCTATCATTGCTACGCCAGCGCGGAAGAACTGGCGGAAATGCGCGAGACGGCGCGCGCGGAAGGCCGTCCGCCGCGCTATGACGGGCGCTGGCGCGAGGCGAGCGCAGCAGACGTGGCGAAGGCGCAGGCTGCGGGGCGCAAACCCGTGGTGCGCCTCAAGGCGCCGCAGACAGGCGAGACCGCGATCGAGGACGCCGTGCAGGGGCGCGTCGTCTTCCCCAACAAGGATCTCGACGATCTCGTGCTCTTGCGCTCGGACGGCACGCCCACCTACATGCTCGCCGTCGTCGTCGACGACCACGACATGGGCGTCACGCAGATCATCCGCGGCGACGACCATCTGACCAACGCCGCGCGCCAGACGCATATCTATCAGGCGATGGGCTGGAGCGTTCCGGCCTGGGCGCATATTCCGCTGATCCACGGCGCAGACGGCGCGAAATTGTCGAAGCGGCACGGCGCGCTCGGGGTCGAGGCCTATCGCGCCATGGGCTATCTGCCGGCCGCCCTGCGCAATTATCTCGTGCGTCTGGGCTGGAGCCAGGGCGATCGCGAATTTTTTTCCGAGCCCGAGATGATCGAGGCCTTCGATCTCGCACAGGTGCATCGTTCGCCCGCCCGCTTCGATTTTGCAAAGCTCGAAAACATGAACGGCCATTACATGCGCGCCGCCGACGACGACGCATTGACGCAGGCCCTCGTCGACACCCTGCCCTGTCTTGCCGGCGGCCCGGAAAAGCTGGCTGCGCTCGATGCGGCCAAGCGCGCGCAGCTTGCAGCCGCCATGCCCGGCCTGAAAGCGCGCGCGAAAACGTTGGTCGAGCTTGCCGACGGCGCAGATTATATTTTCGCGCAACGCCCGCTCGCATTGGAGCCGAAGGCCGCCGCCCTCGTTGAAAAAGGCCGCGCGCATCTCAAGGCGCTTCTCTCGCGCCTTGACGGGCTGGAGGAATGGAGCGCCGCCTCGACGGAAGCCGCAGTGCGCGCGGAAGCGGAAACTTCGGGCGCCAAGCTCGGCGACCTCGCCCAGCCGCTTCGCGCAGCCTTGACCGGCAAGACGACCTCGCCCGGCATTTTCGACGTGCTCGAAACTTTGGGGCGCGACGAAAGCCTCGGGCGCATCGCGGATCAGGCGGGCGCCTGATCCAATAAGGGAATCGGCCGCAAAAACAGCCCCGCCCCCGCTGAAAGTCGCAGGTCGACAAGGCGTCCGCGCGCTTGAACAGGTTCGGGGGATGCGGTACGCCTAGCGCGACGCATAAACGCCGGGGACGTGTGACGCGAGCATGCCGCAAGGGCCTGCCTTTCAGCGCGCGGACGATCGGCTTCACTATTACGCAGGGGCCAGGCATGACCGCATCCACGGGCACAATCAAATTCGGCGACAAGAACTACGAAGGCCCGGTCAAGGCCGGCACGATCGGGCCGTCCGTGCTCGACATCGGCCCCTATTACGGCAAGACCGGCATGTTCACCTATGATCCGGGCTTTACCTCGACGGCAAGCTGCGAATCCCAGATCACCTATATCGACGGCGACGAGGGCGTGCTGCTCTATCGCGGCTATCCGATCGAGCAGATCGCCGAGAACGGCGATTTTCTCGAGACCTGCTATCTCCTGCTCTACGGCGAATTGCCGACCGCCGCGCAGAAGGCCGATTTCGACTATCGCGTGACGCGCCACACGATGGTGCACGAGCAGATGGCCCGCTTTTTCCAAGGATTCCGCCGCGATGCGCATCCGATGGCGGTCATGGTCGCCTCCGTCGGCGCGATGTCGGCCTTCTATCACGATTCAACCGACATATCCGATCCGCACCAGCGCATGGTCGCCTCCATGCGCATGATCGCGAAAATCCCGACGCTTGCGGCCATGGCCTTCAAATATACGATCGGCCAGCCCTTCGTCTTTCCGCAGAACTCGCTCGACTACACTTCCAATTTCCTGCGGATGTGCTTTGCGGTGCCGTGCGAGGACTACAAGGTCAATCCGATCCTGTCGCGCGCGCTCGACCGCATTTTCATCCTGCACGCCGACCACGAGCAGAACGCCTCGACCTCCACGGTGCGCCTGGCGGGCTCCTCGGGCGCAAATCCGTTCGCCTGCATCGCCGCCGGCATCGCCTGCCTGTGGGGCCCCGCGCATGGCGGCGCCAACGAAGCCGCGCTGAAAATGCTGAGCGAGATCGGCTCGGTCGACAATATTCCGAAATACATCGCCAAGGCCAAGGACAAGGACGACCCGTTCCGCCTGATGGGTTTTGGCCATCGCGTCTACAAGAATTACGACCCTCGCGCGAAAATCATGCAGAAGACCTGCCACGAGGTGCTCAACGAACTCGGCATCAAGGACGACCCGTTGCTGGACGTGGCGGTGGAGCTTGAGCGCATCGCGCTGCACGATTCTTATTTCGTCGAGAAGAAGCTCTATCCGAACATCGACTTCTATTCGGGCATCACGCTCAAGGCGATGGGCTTTCCGACCTCGATGTTCACGGTGCTGTTTGCGGTCGCGCGCACCGTCGGCTGGATCGCGCAATGGAAGGAAATGATCGAGGATCCGCACCAGAAGATCGGCCGTCCGCGCCAGCTCTATACGGGCGCTCCGCGTCGCGATTACGTGCCCCAGTCCAAGCGCTGAGGCGCCCAGGCGCACAAGACAAGGCGGCCAGACGCCAGACAAGTTTATCGGGATAGGCGCGCGCTCTTTCGGGCGCGCGTTTTTTCGCAGCCGCTCCGATGAAGCGGCCAATCAATGCGCGCAAAATTTGCTCGATACTGCCTATTGCAAGCAATCTGCGATGCGGAAGCGTTTCAGACGTCGTGCCGCCACAAAATTTCCGCCGATAACATCTTTCTTGTTTCCGCAATACACAAGTTAAAAACCTGTTAACTCCAGCAAACCTTCGATCAGTCATCAATAATTTATTTGCGTTGTAAAAAAATCACATACAAAAAATCCATATATAATAAAGCGTTGCGGAAGTTTTCTTCATCGCGGCGTCATTTGCTTGTCTTAGACAAAGGATCCGATTTGGCTTAATCCCTGTCCCGGACGAACAAGAACAAGCTGAATTCGACACAATATCAACCTCTTTCGGAAAACTATCATG
>JBKDZW010000154.1:0-4175 GCA_047971685.1 Rhodoblastus sp. | reverse complement strand
TTTTTGCCGGTCTGCTTCTGTTGAGCGTCTGGATGAGCCTCAACCTTATCGATTCGCCCTTCGGCCGCGCCTTGCGCGCGCTGCACGGCTCCGAGGTCGCAGCCAAGGTCGCCGGCGTCGATATCGCGCGCTACAAGGCCGCGATCTTCGTCCTGTCGGCATTCTTCGCCAGCATCATGGGAAGTTTGAGCGCCCATTACGTTGGCTTCGTCACGCCCAATCTTGCGGACTTTTTCCACTCGATCGAACTCGTCACCATGGTTGTCGTCGGCGGCATGGCCTCGGTCTTCGGCTCGGTCGTCGGCGCGGCTCTTCTGACGGCGCTGCCGCAGGCGCTTGCTTCCTTCGAGGGTTGGGAGACGGTCGTCTTCGGCCTCGTGCTCATGGGCTTCATGATCTTTCTGCCCAAGGGCCTAGTGCCCTCGCTCGCAGCGCGTTTTTCGAGGCCGCGATGAGCGCGCTCCTCGAAATCGTCGATCTCACAAAAACGTTTGGTGGCGTGCGCGCTGTCGAGGAGGTCAGCTTTTCTGTCGACGCCGGCCTCGTTTATTCCGTCATTGGCCCGAACGGCGCCGGAAAGACGACCTTGTTCAATCTGGTGACCGGCGTCTACACGCCGAGCGCGGGCGAGATCAGGCTGGCAGGTGAAAACGTCACCGACCTGCCGGCGCATGTGCTGGCGAAGAAAGGCATGGCGCGCACGTTTCAGAACTTGCAGATGTGCATGAACATGTCGGCGATCGAGAACGTGATGGTCGGCGCGCATCTGACTCTCGACCGTAATCTCATCAAGGCGATGTTGCGCTTTCCAACCCTACGTCGCGCAGATGTCGTTGTACGCACGCGTGCGCGCGACCTCATGAGCTATGTCGGTCTGGAGGATTGGCGAGACGCGGAGGCCGCCTCCATGCCCTATGGCGCGCTGAAGCGGCTGGAAATCGCGCGTGCTTTGGCAGGCAAGCCGCGCATTCTTTTCCTCGACGAGCCTGCGGCGGGTTTCAACCCCAAAGAAACTGCGGAAATCGCCACGCTCATCCGCAAAATCGCCGATGGCGGCGTGACCGTCGTTCTGGTCGAGCATGACATGAAAATGGTCATGAACATTTCAGACCGCATTCTCGTCCTCAATTACGGGCGCAAGCTCGCAGAGGGATCGGCGAGCGAAGTTCGCGTTAATCAGGACGTGATCGCCGCCTATCTAGGCAAGGCGGCATGACATGCGCAAGCCGCAAGCAGATATGGAAGATCACGGACAGACAGCGGAGAAAACGCCTCTGCTCGCAGTCGCCGGCCTTGCCTGCCATTATGGCCGTATCGCCGCGCTGCACGGCGTCGACATCACGGTCGCGCCGGGCGAACTGGTGGCGCTCGTCGGCGCCAATGGCGCGGGCAAGACGACGTTGTTGCGCGCCATATCCGGAATCATCAAGACGACCGCCGGCAGCATTCGTTTTGGCGGGCAGGATATCACCCATTTGCGCGCCCACCGGCGCATGACGCTCGGTATTTGTCAGGCGCCCGAGGGACGCCAGGTTTTCGGCCCGCTTTCGGTTGAAGACAATCTGCGGTTGGGCGCCTTCGGCCGCAGCGATCGCTCGGGCGTCTCCGAGGATATCGAACGCATGTACGCCATGTTTCCCGTTCTCGGGGAACGCGCGGATTCTTCGGAAGGCTCCTTGTCGGGCGGCCAGCAGCAGATGCTCGCCATGGCGCGCGCGCTCATGGGCCGGCCGCGCCTCCTCCTGCTGGACGAGCCTTCGCTTGGACTTGCGCCTCTGCTGGTGGAGCAGATTTTCGAGGCGATCGTCTCTTTACGACGGCAGTCCATGACCATCCTGTTGGTGGAGCAGAATGCGCATGCTGCGCTTGCCATCGCCGACCGTGCTTATGTCATCGAAACCGGCGCGATTGCGCTTTCGGGCGCGGGCGAGGAATTGCTGCACAACGACAAGGTTCGCGAAGCCTATTTGGGCATGTGAACCGAGCGCTTTCGTCCAAACGGATGTTCGAGAAAACCAAGAAGAGCGCGTGGAAAACGCCGAAACCGAAAAGGAGCGAGGGATGAAAACGATATTTAGAACCTTTATGGCGGCGGCCTTCGGCGCGGGCATGATACTTGGCGCCCAGGCGGCCGAACCGATCAAGATCGGTTCCGTCCTGTCGGTCACAGGGCCGGCGGCCTTTCTTGGCGATCCTGAACTGAAAACGCTGGAACTCTATGTCGAGAAGATCAACAAGGACGGCGGTGTTCTCGGTCGCCCGCTACAGCTCATCAATTACGACGATGGAACAGACGCCAACAAGGCCAATAGTTTCTTTAAGCGCCTTATCGATGACGACAAGGTTGATATTCTGATTGGCGGCACCACAACTGGCGCGACAATGGCGGTCATTCCTCTGGTGGAGCGCGCCGGCATTCCCTTCATTTCGCTTGCCGGTGCGGTCTCCGTCGTCGAGCCCGTCAAGAAATGGGTGTTCAAGACGCCGCATACCGACCGCATGGCCGCCGAGCGTGTCTTTGGCGACATGAAGAAGCGCGGTCTTACCAAGATCGCTCTCCTTTCGGAAACGAGCGGTTTCGGTCAATCCGGCCGCAAGGAAAGCCTTGCCGCCGCCGGAAAGGCGGGCATCACCATTGTCGCCGACGAAACCTACGGCCCGAAAGATACGGACGTGACGCCGCAACTTACTAAAATAAAAGGAAATCCAGACGTGCAGGCGATTTTTGTCTTCGGCTTCGGCCAAGGACCGGCGCTCGTCAACAAGAACATCAAGCAGCTCGGCATAACCTTGCCGATCTACCATGCCCATGGCGTTGCTTCCGAAGAATTCATCAAATTGTCGGGCGGAGCGGCCGAGGGTGTGCGCCTGCCCGCAGCGGCGCTTCTGGTGGCGAGAAAACTGCCGGACAACGATCCGCAGAAAGCGGTTGGTCTTGCCTATTCCAAGGCCTATAGCGAAAAATATAAGCAACCGATCTCGACCTTCGGCGGTCATGCGCTGGACGCGCTGATGATTGCTGTCGACGCGATCAAGAAGGCTGGCGGCGTGGACAAGGCGAAGGTGCGAGACGCTATCGAGCAGACCAAGAATCATGTAGGCGTGGACGGCGTATTCAACATGACGCCGACCGATCACATGGGTCTCGGCGGATCGTCCTTTCGTATGCTCGAAGTGAAGAACAACGACTGGAATCTGGTGGATTGATTGGCTGACGCACAAAAGAATGGCGAACAGACAACTCAATTCCTGGATAGAAAAGCAGCTTGGCGAGCGGCCCCCGCGCGCCAAGTCGCTGATCGTCACAGTTTACGGCGACATGATCGCAGTCCGTGGCGGCGCGGTCTGGCTGGGCGGTTTCATCAAACTGGTGGAGCCGCTCGGCCTCAACGCGCGTCTGGTGCGCACCTCGGTCTTTCGCCTGTCGCGCGACAAATGGTTGGTGTCGGAGCAGATCGGTCGGCGTAGTTTCTACAGCCTTACCGAAACTGGCAGACGCCGCTTCGAACACGCCAGCCTGCGTATCTATAACGAGTTGCACAAAATCTGGGACGGCGAATGGCGCGTCGTGCTTCTGACGGGCGACGGGCTGACGCCGGCCGCGCGCGACAGTTTGCGCAAGGAATTGCTGTGGGAGGGTTATGGCGCGATTGCGCCGGGCATTCTCGCCCACCCTTCCGCGCGCACCGAGGACCTGATGGATATTCTCCAGACTGCCGGCGCGCACGATAAGGTCGTCGCCATGCAGGCCCGCACGCTTGGCGCTTTGTCGAGCAGGCCGCTGAAGGAGATCGTCGACCAGTGCTGGCGTCTTGGCGAGATTGCCGGCGCCTATCGAAATTTCGTGGAAACATTCAGGCCTGTCGCGCGCGCCCTGCGCGGCGGCGCCAATGTCGATCCGCAATTGTGCTTTATTATACGCACCTTGCTCATACACGAATTTCGTCGTGTACAATTGCGCGACCCGCTGCTGCCACGTCAATTGCTGCCCGCCGAATGGCCGGGCGATACGGCGCGCGCGCTCTGTCGAGAAATCTATGCCGCGTGCTGGACGGCGAGCGAAGCGCATCTGATGGCGGGGCTTGAAACGGCCGATGGTCCGTTACGGCCTGTCGGCCAGAGCATTCAGTCGCGGTTTGCCGGTCTCGCGTTGCGCCAGCAGATGCAGGAAGACC
>JBKDZW010000153.1:0-35819 GCA_047971685.1 Rhodoblastus sp. | reverse complement strand
TTTTCGAGTTGGGCGCGGATTTCCGGCTGCCGCTCGATCATTTCGTGCGGCGGCACCCAGTCCGGCCAGCTACGCTTCATATTTATGGAGGCCCGCCCCGACCAGCCGAATCCCTCACGGCCGACGCCGACGCCATAGCGCGTCGCCCGGCCCGGCCCTTCGGTGAAATAGAGATGTTTCGAGGCGGGATCGACAATGATCGTGCCTGTCGGCTCCGATCCCTTGTATTCCACGGATTGGCGCAGCCAGCGCGGATCCATCTGGCTGAAATCGAACTTGCGGATTGCGTATGGTTCGCCAGGATAGCCTGAATAGATGGCGTAATAATCCGGCGTCGCCAGGGTTCTGCCCGCAAAGTTTCTGCCCGCAAGGTTTCGGTGCGGCGGCGCGCCTGATTCAACCATAAACGGCCCGTCGCTCGAACAGGCCGACAATGAGGCGCCGAAGGCTGCGGAGGTTCCAGCAAGAAAAAAGCGTCGATCGATCATAATTGCATGTCTCGGGGCCGGGGCCGAAACATGGTTACAGAACTTGGTTAAGAACTTTTCGCAGCCATGCTGCGGGGCTCAACGCGTCTCGGCGAACGCCTCGGCGAAGGGCGCGGTGTTCGTCGCATTGAGGCCGGCGATATTGATGCGACCGTCGGGCAGGATATAGACGCCGCGCTCGGCGCGCAGCCTTTGCGCCTGGCCATCGGCGAGCGGCAGGCGCGAAAACATGCCGGTCTGGCGGGTGACGAACGAGAAATCCGCATTGGTCAGCCGGTTCAGTTCGCTCGCCAGATTGGCGCGCAGGGTCTGGATGCGCGTGCGCATGCCATTGAGTTCGGCCTTCCACATCGCAGTGAGCCCGGCGTCTTCCAGCACGATGCGAATGGCGGCCGCGCCGTGGTCGGGCGGCATGGACCACATGCCGCGTCCGATTGTGGCGAGCTTTGCGCCGGCAATGTCGGCAGCGGTCGGCGAGGCGCCGAGAATGAAGGCCGCGCCCACACGGTCCCGGTAGGCGGCGAAATTCTTGGAACAAGATGTGGCGACCGCCATTTCCGGCAGGATGGAGGCCAGATAACGCACAGGCGCTGCGTCTTCCTCCAGCCCGAAAGCAAGGCCCTGATAGGCGAGATCGACCAGCGGAAACAGGCCGCGCTTCAGCATGAAGGCGCCAAGCGTCTTCCATTGCACCATGTCGAGGTCGGCGCCGGTCGGATTGTGGCAGCAACCGTGCAGCAGAATCACATCGCCGGCTCTGGCCTTGCCAAGGTCGGCCATCATGGCGTCGAAGCGCACGGCGCCGGTCGTCGGATCGAAATAGGCGTATGTCGCGAGCCTGAGCCCGGCGCTCGCCAGCAGCGGCTCGTGATTGACCCAGGTGGGATCGGGCATGAACACGGTTGCATCGGGCTGCGCGGCGGCGATGAGGTCGCCCAGCAGGCGCAATCCGCCGCATCCGCCGGGTGTCTGCGCTGTGCGCAGGCGCGCACGCTCGACGTCGGGCCCGAAGGTGAGGTCGAGCATTTTTTCATTGAAGCCCGCATCGCCCAGCGGGCCGATATAGGCTTTGGTCTTCTGTCCCGCATGCAACCGCGTTTCCGCCTCGCGCAGCGCCGCAACAATCGGCGTGCCGCCTGCCTCGTCCTTATAGACGCCTACGCTCAGGTCGATCTTGTCGGCGCGCTTGTCCTCGCGGAAGGCGGCCATGATCGTGAGAATGGGATCGGGCTTGGCGGGCGTAAGGGTCTCGAACATGGGGAAACTCGAGTTTGGCGGCGTTTGGTGGAATTATGCGTCTTTGTAGACAAGAATTGGCGGTCCCGCGAGCGCTGCGATTATGATGGCGCCAAATTTCAACGCGTGTGCAAAGAGGCCGAAGTGACGGCGCGCCCCAATCTGAAAGTCGACATCGACCGTCTCTGGTCCAGCCTGATGGAAATGGCCGAAATCGGCGCCACCGCAGGCGGGGGCTGCAACCGGCAGGCGCTGACGCCGGAAGATGCGCGCGGACGCGCCCTGTTCAAGCTGTGGTGCGAAACGGCGGGTTGCAAGGTCGCGGTCGACGGCCTTGGTTCGATGTTTGCGCATCGTCCCGGCAAGGAAGATCTGCCGCCGGTCCTGATCGGCTCGCATCTCGACACCCAGCCGACCGGCGGCAAGTTTGACGGCGTGCTCGGGGTTCTTGCCGCGCTCGAAGTCATGCGCGTCTTGCAGGAGACGGGCCTGCAAACCCGCCGTCCCATAGAAATCGTCAACTGGACCAATGAGGAGGGCTGCCGCTTTGCGCCGGCCATGCTCGCCTCCGCCGTTTTTGCCGGCGCATTGCCGTCCGAACGGGCGTTTGAGGCGAAGGATGCGGGTGGCGCGCGCTTTGCCGACGAATTGCGCAAGATGGGCCTCGACCATTCCGCACCCGTCGGCGGCCGCGAGATCGCCGCCTATGTCGAATTGCATATCGAGCAAGGCCCTGTCCTGGAGGCCGAAGGCTTCGATATCGGCTTTGTCGTCGCAGGTCAGGGCATGCGCTGGTACGATGTTGTCTATCGCGGCTTCGGCAGCCATGCGGGCTCGACGCCCATGCCCGCGCGTCGCGACGCCATGGCGGGCGCCGCGCGGCTTGTTCTCGAAGCGCAGCGTATCGGCAAGAAATATGGCCCCGCCGGCGTCGCAACGGTGGGCGAAATGCAGGTTGGGCCCAATTCTCGCAACATCATCCCCGGCGAAACGCGCTTTTCCATCGACATACGCCATCCCGACGCCGAAACGCTCGCGGCCATGGACGCCGAGATTCGCGCAAGCTTTGCCCGATGCCGCGACGCCGAGCGGCTCGACGGCGAACTGGTTGATGTCGCTTTCAATCCGCCCGTGCCTTTCGACGCCGCCATTCTCGACATTATTCGCAAGCAGACGGCCGTGCTCGGTCTCAAAGGCCGCGACATTGTCTCGGGCGCAGGCCACGACGCCTTTCATCTGGCGAAAATCTGCCCGGCCGCGATGATCTTCACGCCCTGCAAGGATGGGATCAGCCACAACGAGGCCGAAGACATTTCTCGCGAATGGGCCGAAGCCGGCGCCAATGTGCTCCTGCGTGCGGCTATCGAACTCGCCCATCGCGTGTGAACCCTGGTCCCCGATCGTGCGAACCGTGGCCAGGCGCGCGCGCCCGCATCGCCCCGGTGGAGCATCTGTCCAGTAGGGCTTGATCTTGCGCGACTTATTTCGCATCGTTCCGAAAAATAACAAGGCGAATTTCGCCAATCGAATAGGAGAGGACCATGATCAATCGCCGCACATTCACGGTTGCAGCTTCCGTAACCGCGCTCGGCGCCGTGGCCTCGCCATTCGTGCGTCGCGCCGCCGCCGCCGAGGCCCCGCTCCGGGTCGGCGTCATCAATTCGATGAGCGGCGCCTATGCCCCCTATGCGCAGGAAGGGGATCCGGCCTTTCGCTACGTGATCGAGAAGATCAACGAGGGCGGCGGCGTCAAGAGCCTCGGCGGCGCCAAGATCGAACTGATTTTCGCCGACGACACCAGCCAGCCCGCGCGTTGCGCGACCGAGGCGCGCCGTCTGGTGACGGAGGAAAACGTCGATCTGCTCACCGGCAGCATTCTGTCCTCGCAAATGCTGGCGATCTCGCCCGTGCTCGACGAATTGCAGACGCCGTGTCTTTCGGTATGGGCGGGCGGTTCTAAATCGAACTGGCTCTATACGCTCGGCTATCATTACGATCGCGGCTACGCCAAGACCATGGCTGATTTTGCCATCTGGCTGCGCGACAAGAAGGGCTTTGCGCTGAAGACCTGGGCGCCATGCTATTCGAATTACGAGGCGGGCCAGCAGGTCAACAATTTCCTGCTCGAGCGCATGAAGGCGGCGGGCTTCCAATTGCTTGGCGAGGCGCCGCTCGACACCAAGGCGCAGGACCAGACCGCAGCCATGATCCGCATCCGCTCGATGAAGCCCGATCTCGCGCTCGGCCTCGTGACGCCGCGCGACGGCCTGCTTCTGCATCAGGCGCGCTACAATCTGAATTATCACGGCACGATCTTTGCCGGCGGCACCGGCGGATACAGCGACCTTTCGCTCTGGCGCGATCTGTCGCCCGACATCGCCAAGGCCGTGCTCACCCGCAATCTCTTCGCCATGACCGGCTTCAGCCCCTCGGCCAAAATGCCGTCCATGCAGGCCATTGTCGCGGAATTGCGTGACAAGGCCAAGCTCGACCGCATAGGTCAGGCGGCCATTCAATCGGCGCAGGCCGCCCGTGTAATCCAGCGCGTCGCCGAAGGCGCGGGCTCGCGCGACAAGAAGGCGCTGCTTGCGGCATTCAAGAAAGTCGACATCAAATATGGCGACCCCGATCTCTACATCGCCAAGCCCAATGGCGTGAGTTTTGCGGACGATCGCCTGATGAAAGACGGTTCGGCCCTGTTCGTGCAATGGATGGAGGACAAGAGCCAGCAGGTTATCTTCCCCGAGCAATTTGCAGACGCATCCCCGCGCCCGCGCTCCTGATCGTTCAGCAACGACGTGCGGAAAACGCGCGGCGGGGAGAAACAAGTGGCGATTCTCGAAATTGAAGGCGCGACCAAGCGGTTTGGCGGTCTCGTGGCGGTTGACGATGTATCGTTTAACGTCGCGCCCGGCGAAATCCTTGGCATCATCGGCCCCAACGGCGCCGGCAAGACGACGCTGTTTGGCCTGATATCGGGCTTTCTGCCGCTGTCGGCCGGCGACGTCCGGTTCGAGGGACGCTCGATTGCGGGCGTGGCGCCGCATCTGCTGGTCAGGCAAGGGCTCGTGCGCTCCTTCCAGATCGTGCAGACCTTCGCCGACATGTCGACGCTCGATGTCGTGACGACGGCGGCCCTCGTGCGTCGTCCCCTGCGCGAGGCGATCGACTATGCCGGCGAAATCCTCAAGCGCGTCGGCCTTGGGGGCAAGGAGTTCCTGACGCCCAAGCAGCTCTCGTTGCAGGACAAGAAATTGCTGGAGGTCGCCAAATGCGTGGCGACCGATCCGCGTCTCATCCTGCTTGACGAAGTGATGGCCGGATTGACGCTCGCCGAAACCGAGGCGCCGCTTGCGGTTGTCCGCGAGCTTAACGCGCAGGGCGTGACCATTGTGATGATCGAACATGTCATGCCCGTCATCATGCGCGCTGCGCACCGCATGATTGTTCTGAATTTCGGCGCCAAGATCGCGGAAGGAACGCCGCAGCAGATTCTTGAGGACAAGGCCGTGAAAGACGCCTATTTCGGGGATCACATCGATGCTTGAGATGCAGGGCGTCACGGCAGGATATGATGGCGTGCCCGTTCTGCGCGATCTGACGATCAAGGTCGAACGCGGCGAACTCGTCGGCCTGCTCGGCGCCAACAATGCCGGAAAATCGACGCTCATCAACGTCATATCGGGTATCGTGCCGATCATGTCCGGGCGCCTGGTTTTCGAGGGGCGGGACATTTCCAGCGTCAGCGCGCAAGAGCGCGTCGAACTCGGCCTCGTGCAGGTGCCCGAAGGCCGTCTTGTCTTTCCACAGATGAGCGTGCGCGAAAATCTCATGCTCGGCGGATACAACCGCAAGGCGCGGCCGCAGCGCCCGCACAATCTGGAACATGTCATTTCTCTTTTTCCGCGCCTTGGCGAGCGCCTCGACCAATTGGCGGGCACCTTGTCGGGCGGCGAGCAGCAGATGGTGGCGATCGGGCGCGGGCTGATGGCGGGCGCCCGCGTTCTCATGCTGGACGAGCCCTCGCTCGGCCTGTCGCCGCTGTTCGTGCAATTCATCTTCGAGATCATCGACAAATTGCACGCGGAAGGCATGACGATCCTGCTGGTCGAGCAGAACCTGTCCTTGACCGTCCGTCACGCCGACCGTTGTTATGTGCTCGAGCGCGGCGTCGTTGCGGTCGAAGGCGCCGCCGCCGCCGTGGAGCAAGACCCGCGCACCCGCGCCGCCTATCTGGGGATGTGAGATGGAAGAACTTCTCCAGGCGCTGGTTCAGGGTTTCTTCGTCGGCAGCACATACGGCCTGCTGGCGCTCGGCATGGGCCTCGTCTACGGCGTCAGCGGCATCGTCAATTTCGCGCATGGCGATTTCGTTTCGCTCGGCATGTATCTGTGTCTGGCCCTGTTTACGGGTCTTGCGCTCGACCCCTATGTCTCCGTCGTCATCACCGTTCCCGTCATGACCGTGCTCGGCGCGCTCGTCTATCGCTTCCTCATCAAGCCGATCGCCGGGCGGCAATTGCTGATGGTCATCCAATTGACTCTCGGCGTCGCGCTTCTGATCCAGAATGGTCTGATGATGGTGTTCGGCGGCCAGCCGACCCGTGCGCCGTCGATGATCGAATCCAAATTGTTCATCGTCGGCGATGTCGTCATTCGCGGCGCGCATCTGGTCGCCTGCCTCGTCTCCTTCGTTCTGGCGATCCTGCTTTACGTCATGCTGCAATCGACCGATGTGGGCCGCGCAATCCGCGCGGTGCAGCAGGAGCCCCGCGCCGCCGCGCTCATGGGCGTCGATGTCGGCCGCGTCCAGATCCTCACATTCGCGATTGGCGTGGGTCTGCTGGCCATCGCGGCGGCGCTGCTTCTGCCCGGTCTGCCGATCCAGCCCAATCAGGGCCTGCGCTTCACCGTCATCACTTTGCTCGTTTTCGTGCTCGGCGGCATGACCAATTTCGTCGGCATCATGCTCGGCGGCATCGTCATCGGCGTCTCCGAGGCGATCGGCACGATCTATATGTCGCATACGCTCGGGCAATTGCTTCCTTACCTGATCTTCGTGGCCATTATGCTGTTCCGCCCGCAAGGGCTGGTGTGGAGGAGCTGATATGCGCCCCGATTTCTGGCCGGCCCTGCGTTCCCCCCTTCCCTGGGTCGTGCTGGCGCTTGCCGCCGTCATGCCCTTCGTTCTGCCCAATTATTATCTGCACATTCTCACCATCACGCTGGTCTATGCGGCGCTCGCCTCCTCCTGGAACATCGTCGGCGGCATAGCCGGCCAGATTTCGCTCGCCCATTCCCTGTTCGTCGGCGCCGGCGCGATGCTGGCGAGCGCGCTGCTCGTCAAGCTGGGGATCAACATGTGGATCGGCATGGTCGTGGCGGCGGCGGTTTCTGCGGCCATGGGCGCAGCCGTCGCCTTCATCGACTACCGCTTTCGCCTGGGCCATCTCTCCTTCGCGCTCATTACGCTGGCGTTTGCGGAAATGGCGGAAATCTACGTCACCAACACCGAATTTCTCGGCGGCGCCTCGGGCCTGTTCCTGCCGAAGGACACGGGAAACATCCTTGCCTTCCAGTTCGGCGGCATCAACGGCGCCTACTGGATCTTGCTGGCGATGGCCGCCCTTTGCGTCATCGTCAATTTCGCCATCCTGTCCTCGCCGCTCGGCTACAATCTGCGTTCGATCCGCGACAACGAGAACGCCGCCCAGGCCATCGGCGTCGGCCTCCTGCGCAACAAGACGCTCGCCATGACCATCTCGGCCGTGCTGACCTCGATCATCGGCACGATCTATGCGCGCTATCTTGCTTTCGTCGATCCCTATCTTCTTGTTTCGCCGGTTCTGACGATCGAGATCGTGCTGTTTGCGACCGTCGGCGGCCTGGGCACGGCGCTTGGGCCTGCATTGGGCGCCTTCATCCTTGCGCCGCTGGGCGAAATCCTGCGCGGACAACTCGGCGGCGTTCTGCCGGGCCTGCATTATTTCATCTATGGGCTGGTCGTTGTCGCCGTCATCATGCTGATGCCGGCGGGAATCTGGCCATCGTTGCGGCAGAAATTCGGACGCAAGACCGCAGGCAGCCGATAGCGCGCGTTCCCGCGCCTTTCGGCCGGGGCATGCGGGGTCGAGGGCCGGGACCGATGGCGCCGGTATCTAATTGTTTATGTGCCGGCGACATCGGTCCCGACGCGGCGGTTTCTGCGTCTTGCCCGGCTCGAGTCCTTGCGTTTCGGTTTTGGCGGGCGGAACCCGTTTATTGGGCGAAACGAGGCCCTGCGATCTATCGCGTGCCGGTCGTCATGCCGGAGGGCCGGGAAGGGCGAGCCGCGCCTTGCAGCGCGTCCCGCTGTGCCAAAGACGCACCCGGGATGGCGGATCGGTGTTTCCGCACAGCGCAGGCGCCGCTCCCCTTCCACACATCAAGACCGCTCCGGATGCATCCTCGGCGGAAGGCGATGAGGCAGAGAAACACAAAATAGGAAAATAGTCAAGAGAATTGACTGTCGTAACCCGCGTTACACCACCGCCACCGGCGTCGCGGGCGAGCCGACCGCGCCCGGCAAGCGCAGCGGCGGGGCGGTCAGTTGAAACCGCCAGCGATTGTTTTCGCGCAACCATTTCGCCAGTTCGCTCAGATACCAGAGCTCGCCCAGATGCACGCCCTGCTTGAACAGGCAATGATTGTGCAGGGGCAGCATGGGAAAGCTGTCGCCTTCGGCCGGGCGCGGCGGAAACACCTCGACCGCCAGATTATCGGAGCACAGCGCCACGAGATCGGTATCGGTGATCCATTGCAGCAATCTGTTGTCGCGCCCGTCGAGCGCAGCGCAGGACGAATGCAGGATAGTCACGTCCGGCGCCCGGTTCATCTCCATGACGAGATCGCCATAACCCGTGTAGAGACACAGAAAATCCCCGGCCTCGACGCCCGTCTTTTGCGCATCCAGCGCGCGCATCAGATCGTCGTAGCCGACAAAGGCTTTCTTGCGACCGTAGATCGCATGCAGATCGACGAGAACGCCGCGCCCCTGGACGCCTGCGGTCGCAAAATTCTCGACGCCCAGTGCATGCGCGCCAAAGCCGTCTTTGGCGTCTTCCGGCCCGACGAGATCCACGCCGCCGCGAAAGCCGTTGTAATAAACCTTCTCCGCCACGCCATCGCCGTCGGCGTCGAACATCTGGCCGACATGGCTGAGGCCGTCCCATTGCGTGGAATATTGCAGGTAGAGCAGCACCGCATCGTCGCAGATCACATCGCAATATTCGGCGCAGATATGCGATGCGCGAAAATTGAAATTATAGGCGCCGCCGCCGCGCTTCTCGTATTGCAATTGCGGCGGCCTGCGATGCGTGAAAATGGCGTTGCCGCCGGGATAGTCGAGCGGCAGGCTGAGCGTGAAGGCGACGCCGGCCTTCACTTCGCGTGCTGCGGCGACGCGCCGTTCGGGCGTCAGCAGGTTCATCTTGCCGCGCTGGTCGTCGTCGCCGAACCGCCCCCAGTTAGATCCTTCCGGCCTGTTGACCCATCTCTTGCCGCCCAATGCTTCCTCCTCTGTCTGTTGTCACGCAAGACCGGGCAAAAGCGCCTTTGCGCCCGCAGCGATCATCTGAACCGCAATCGTCGCCAATATCATGCCCATGATCCGGGACATGACGACGCGCATCTTGGCGGAGAGAAGTTCGCCAATGCCCGAGGCGAAGTAAAAGACGACGAGCAACGAGAGCAGAACGGCGACAAGAACGAGAACGAACGACACATATTGCGCGGCGCCTTTGGCTTGCGCCGCATAGACGATCAGCGTGGCGATGGAGCCCGGTCCCACG
This sequence comes from Rhodoblastus sp., assembly GCA_047971685.1. Taxonomy (GTDB): domain Bacteria; phylum Pseudomonadota; class Alphaproteobacteria; order Rhizobiales; family Beijerinckiaceae; genus JAJXWB01. The sequence continues at coordinate 26,266 of JBKDZW010000153.1, read as the reverse complement.
ATCATCGGAAATGTCATGGGATAGAAGGCCACGCCGTCATTCTCGTCTGCGCCCGCGGACGCTTCGGCGTTTTTTTCGTGCGGCGCCCGTTCTTGCGAAGTGACGGGCTGGCCGTTCAGCATGGACAGGGCGATGCCGAGAAGCACCATTCCGCCGGCGACGCGGAACGAATCGATGGAGATTCCAAAAAACGTGATGATGGAGCCGCCAAGCAATGAAATGACGGCGCACATCGTCGAGGAATAGAGAAAGATCAAAATCGCCAGGCGCCGTTGTTCGGAGACGGAGCTGTCGCTCGTCATGCCGAGAAAAATCGGCAGATTGACGAAAGGATTCATGATGGCGAACAGCGCGCCCAGAAATGTTACGGCGAAAACAGGGTCCATTGAGCAGAAGTCCTTTCCGGCGTTCGCTATGTTTCATCAAGATAAAGCAGCGCCGGAAAAAGAATATCACGGCCCCGGGCAAGCGATTGCGTGCGCTTCGTAGGCTGCAAGAGTAATGCGATCAAGCCGGAATGCGATATATTCTGGACGAGGTTCTATTTTCTGTTCATGAAAGCCGCAATCCGCGCCTGCGCGTCGGGGCCGCGCCCCTCGCTCCTGTAGGTTTCCTGCGCAAGCCCCGCCGACAGCGGCAGGCCGTCGCTCTCGCCGATCAGCTTCTTGTTGGCGCGATGGCTGAACCAGGAATTGCCGAGAATTTCACGCACGAGTTTGTCGGTTTCCGTCCCGAAAACGTCGTCTGCGAAACAGAAATTGGCAAGCCCCATGCTTTCGGCCTGCGCGCCCGAATAGGTGCGGCTGGTAAACATCATTTCCTTTGCCTTCGCCGCGCCCACGCGGCGCGGCAGGCGCTGGCTCATGCCCCAGACGGGCGTCAGCGCCCAGCGCCCATGCGTGTCGCCGAACTTGGCGTTCGCGGAGGCCGCAATGATATCGCCGGCAAGCGCCAGTTCGAGGCCGCCCGTATAGCAATGTCCGTGCACCGCGGTCACGACCGGCTGCGGCAGGTTGGCGAGCATTTCGATGGTCTCGCCCTGAAACGAGGGCTTCGGCGGCTTATTGCCGGCGGCGATGTCGTTGAGATCGTTGCCTGCGCAAAAGCATTTGCCGGCGCCGCGCAGGAGAACGAGCCCGATCGTCTCGGTCTCGCGCGCAATATCCTCGACATGCGCCCGCAGCAGGGTGAACATTTCGACGCTCAGGGCGTTCAGCTTGTCGGGCCGGTTGAGCGTGAGAATGGCCGCGCCATCCCGGTTTTCGCGCGTGAGAACGGCGGGCATGTCTTATCTCCAGATGTCTCAAAGGCCGGGAATGCGCTGGCCGCCGCCATGCACGTTGATCTTTTCGCCGCTGATGTAGCTGGCGGCCGGCGAAACCAGAAAGCGCACGGCGTTGGCTATGTCCTGCGGCTGGCAGACGCGGCCGTAGGGCATGTGCTTGTCGAGCGAATGAATGTCGTCGATGCCGGCGGCGCCCTTCACCAGGCGCGAGCCCATGTCGGTCTCCACCAGGCCCGGCGCGACGATGTTGACGTGAATGCCGTTCGCGCGCTCCTCGTTGGAGAGCGTCAGCGCCAGCGCCTCCATTGCGGCCTTGGCCATATTGTAGGGGGCGCCATTGGCGGCCATCTTCAATGTGGCGACGCTCGAAATCATGACGATGTCGCCGCGCGGCCGCTCCCGCATGGACGGCAGAATGGCGCGGCTCAGCCAGTGCGGCGCCATGGCGTGCACGGTCAGAAGCCGCGCGACCTCCTCCGGCTCGGTGCCGAGCACGGAGCGCCCGCGCGAGGCGATGCCGGCGTTGTTGACGAGAATATCGACAAAGCCGAAATCGGCGATCGCGCGTTCGGCCAGGGCCGTCACCTGCGCATGGTCCTCCATCGACGAGGAATAGGCTTTTGCGCGTATGCCGTGTTTTTCGAGCGCCGCCACGGTCTCGCTGGCGGCGGCTTCGTCGCGGCGGTAGCCAATGGCCACGTTCGCGCCGTCCTCGGCGAGCGCAAGCGCGATTGCGCGGCCGATCCCCCGGCCCCCGCCCGTCACCAGCGCTGTCCGGCCGGCCAATGGCTTTGCGTTCGTCGACATTCGTTTCTCCTGAAAACCACAAATCCTATGCCCCATTCTTGCCCAAGCCGCGCCGCCGCGAAACCGGGGCCTGACGCATGGCGGCCCTGTGCGGGCGTCTCCCATGATTCCGCGTCGCGGAACCCGCAGCGCCCTGTTATAATTCCGGCAACGCTCGCGCAGCGCGGCGCGACCTGAGGAAGTCACGAGAGGGCGAAAATGGCTCACCGGGCCTGGAGCGTAGATATTGCGCGCGAAAAGATAGCGCGGCTGGCCGGGCTCGACGGCGCCGCCCTGCCCATCCTCCACGCGCTTCAGGAAGAGTTCGGCTATATCGACGCAGCCGCCATTCCCATGATCGCTTCGGCGCTCAATCTGTCGCGCGCCGAAATCCACGGCGTCGTCACCTTCTATCCGGACTTCCGGGCAAGGCCCGCCGGCCGGCGCGTCGTGAAAATCTGCCGCGCGGAGGCCTGTCAGGCCAATGGCGTCGAGGCCCTGCTCGACGAATTGCGCGCAAGCAGCGGTCTTGCGCCCGATGGCGGCGGCGGCGGCGGCGACGGGCTCGCATTCGAGACGGTCTATTGCCTCGGCAATTGCGCGCTCGGCCCCAATGCGCTGGTCGATGGCCAGCTCGTTGCAAGGCTCGACGCCGCGCGCCTCGCCGAAGCGTGCCGCGGCGGCGATATCGAGGCGGCGCAGAGCGCTGCGGCCGAAGCCCAATGAGCGCGGCGCGGATTTTCATCCCCCGCGACAGCGCGGCGCTTTCGCTCGGCGCGGACGCGCTTGCGCGAAACATCGCGCAGGAAGCCGAAAGGCGCGGCGTACAAATCGACATTGTGCGCACGGGGTCGCGCGGCATGTTCTGGCTGGAGCCGCTGGTCGAGGTCGAGACGCAGACGGGCCGCCACGGTTACGGCCCGGTCGGCCTGCGCGATATCGCGGGCTTGTTCGATGCGGGTTTTCTCGCCGGCGGCGCCCATCCGAAAGCGCTCGGTCCTGTCGAGAAACTCGACTGGATGACGAGACAGAACCGCGTGACCTTCGCCCGCGTCGGCGTGACGGATCCGCTGTCGCTTGACGATTACAGGGCGCATGGCGGTCTTAAGGGTCTGGCGGCGGCGCTCGAAAAATCCGGCGCCGAAATCGTGGAGCAGGTGCGCGTCTCCGGCCTGCGCGGCCGGGGCGGGGCGGCCTTTCCGGCGGGCGTCAAATGGAAGAGCGTTCACGATGCGGCGGCGGACGCGAAATACATCGTCTGCAACGCCGACGAGGGCGACAGCGGCACAGTCGCCGACCGCCTGTTGATGGAAGGCGATCCCTTCCTTCTGATCGAGGGCATGGCCATTGCAGCGCGCGCCGTCGGGGCATCGAAAGGATTCATCTATAGCCGCTCGGAATATCCGGACGCCTTTCACACGATCTGCGCCGCGATCGGGCAGGCCGAGGACGCCGGCGTTCTCGGACCGCGCGCCTTTGGCGCCGACCGGGGATTTCGGATCGAGGCGCGGCTTGGCGCGGGCGCCTATATCTGCGGCGAGGAAACGGCGCTGCTGGAAAGCCTTGAGGGCAGGCGCGGCGTGGTGCGCGCAAAACCGCCGCTGCCGGCGATCCGCGGCTTTCTGGGCAAGCCGACTGTCGTCAACAATGCGCTGACGTTCGCCGCTGTGCCCGCAATCCTCGCTGACGGCCCGCAGGCCTACGCCGAATATGGCGTGGGCCGTTCGCGCGGCACGATGGCTTTCCAGCTTGCCGGCAATGTGAAGCGCGGCGGCCTCGTCGAACTGCCGTTTGGCGCCACCTTGCGCGATCTCGTCGAGGATTTCGGCGGCGGTTCGCGCAGCGGCCGCCCCATCCGCGCAGTCCAGGTCGGCGGCCCGCTCGGCGCCTATCTCCCGCCATCGCAGTTCGATACGCCGCTCGATTACGAAGCCTTCGCCTCCATCGGCGCCATGCTCGGCCATGGCGGAATCGTGGTCTTCGACGACAGCGTCGACATGGCGCGGCAGGCGCGCTTTGCTTTCGAGTTCTGCGCGAAGGAAAGTTGCGGCAAATGCACGCCTTGCCGCATCGGCGCGGTGCGTGGCGCCGAGACGGTGGACAAGATCGTGCGCGGCGAGCGCAGGGACGACAATCTCGCGCTGCTCGACGATCTCAATCGCCTGATGAGCGACGGGTCGCTCTGCGCCATGGGCGGATTGACGCCCATGCCGGTCATGAGCGCCTTGCGTCATTTCCCGGAAGATTTTCGCCGCATGCCGGAACAGGCGGCGGAATAGGAGCGCGCCATGGCTTCGAGCCCCGATCGTGACATCATCGGCAAACAATCGGATTGCGGCGCGCCGCTCCCCGCCGCCGCCGGGATTGTGACCTTGACCATCGACGGCATGAAGGTCGCAGCCCCCAGGGGAGCCTCCGTCATGGAGGCGGCCATGATCGCGGGCCAGAAAATTCCGAAACTCTGCGCCGCCGACACGCTCGAACCCTTCGGCTCCTGCCGCCTCTGTCTGGTCGAGATCGAGGGCCGCAAGGGCGCGCCCGCTTCCTGCACCACGCCCGTCGAGCCCGGCATGGTCGTGCATACGCAGACCGAGCGGCTGGCGAAGCTGCGGCGCGGCGTGATGGAGCTTTATATCTCCGATCATCCGCTCGACTGTCTGACCTGTGCGGCCAATGGCGATTGCGAATTGCAGGATATGGCGGGCGCGGTCGGCCTGCGCGACGTGCGCTACGGCTATGCCGGCGAGAACCATCTGGCGGACGCCAAAGACGAGACCAATCCCTATTTCACCTACGACCCCGCCAAATGCATCGTCTGCAATCGCTGCGTGCGCGCCTGCGAGGAAGTGCAGGGAACCTTTGCGCTGACGATTTCCGGGCGCGGCTTCGATTCGCGCGTGGTCGCCGGCCCGACCGATTTTCTGTCTTCCGAATGCGTGTCCTGCGGCGCCTGCGTGCAGGCCTGCCCGACCGCGACGCTGATCGAAAATTCGGTGATTGCCGAGGGACAGCCGACGCGCAAAGTCATCACCACCTGCGCCTATTGCGGCGTTGGCTGCTCGTTCGAGGCGCAGATGCAGGGCGAGCGCCTCGTGCGCATGGTTCCCTACAGGGGCGGCGCGGCCAACGAAGGCCATTCCTGCGTGAAAGGACGTTTTGCCTGGGGCTACGCCACGCACAAGGACCGCATAACCACGCCCATGGTGCGCGAAAGAATTTCCGATCCCTGGCGCGAGACGACATGGGAGGAGGCGATCGCGCGCATCGCCGCGCGGTTCGAGCATATCAAGATGACGCACGGCGTCCGGGCGCTCGGCGCGATAACGTCGTCGCGCTGCACGAACGAGGAAGTCTTTCTCGTGCAGAAACTGGTGCGCGCGGGTTTCGGCAACAATAACGTCGACACCTGCGCCCGCGTCTGCCATTCGCCGACTGGCTACGGGCTGAAATCGACGTTCGGCGCATCGGCCGGCACGCAGGATTTCAAATCCGTCGGCAAGGCCGACGTCATTCTCGTCATCGGCGCCAATCCGACCGACGCCCATCCGGTTTTCGCCGCAAGGATGAAGAAGCGCCTGCGCGCGGGCGCGAAACTGATCGTGATCGATCCGCGCGCCGTCGATCTCGTGAAATCGCCGCATGTTCAGGCAGCGCATCATCTTCAGGTGCGTCCAGGCGCCAATGTCGCCATCCTCAATGCGCTCGCCCATGTCATCGTGACGGAGGGCCTCGTGAACGAAATTTTCGTGCGCGAAAATTGCGAGATCGAGGCGTTCGAGACCTGGGCGCGCTTCATCGCTCAGGAGAAGAATTCGCCGGAGGCGAGCGAGCAGCATACCGGCGTTCCCGCAAAACAGGCGCGCGCCGCCGCGCGGCTTTATGCGACCGGCGGCAATGGCGCGATCTATTACGGTCTTGGCGTGACCGAACATTCGCAAGGCTCCACCGCCGTTATCGCCATCGCCAATCTCGCTATGGCGACCGGCAATATCGGGCGCGAGGGCGTCGGCGTTAATCCCCTGCGCGGCCAGAACAATGTGCAGGGCTCCTGCGACATGGGCTCCTTTCCGCACGAATTTTCAGGCTATCGCCATGTCGGCGACGACATGGTGCGCGAATCCTTCGAGCAATTATGGGGCGCCCCGCTCGACAGCGAGCCGGGCCTGCGCATTTCCAACATGCTGGACGAGGCGCTGGAAGGCCGGTTCAAGGGCCTGCTCGTGCAGGGCGAGGATATCGCCCAGTCCAACCCCGACACCCGGCGCGTGACGGCGGCGCTTGCGGCCATGGATTGCGTGGTCGTGCAGGATCTCTTTCTCAACGAGACCGCGCGCTATGCGCATGTCTTTTTGCCCGGCGCGTCCTTTCTGGAAAAGGACGGAACTTTCACCAACGCCGAACGCCGCATCAATCGCGTGCGAAAAGTAATAGCGCCGCTCTCCGGCATGGACGAATGGCGGACGACGGTCGAGCTCGCGCGCGCGCTGGGCTACGAGATGAATTATGCGCATCCCGGCGAAATCATGGACGAGATCGCAGCGCTCACGCCGACATTCGCAGGCGTCAGCTTCGACAGAATCGATGCGCTCGGCTCCGTGCAATGGCCGTGCAATGCGGCCGCGCCCGAGGGAACGCCGACCATGCATGTCCATGGCTTCGTGCGCGGCAAGGGCCATTTCATGATGACCGAATATGTGCCGAGCGACGAGCGCGTGAGCCGCCGTTTCCCGCTTGTTCTGACCACGGGGCGCATTCTCTCGCAATATAATGTCGGCGCGCAGACGCGCCGCACCGCCAATGGCGCCTGGCACGATGCGGACGTGCTGGAAATTCATCCGCACGATGCGGAGGATCGCGGGCTGCGCACTGGCGATCTCGTCGCGCTCGCCAGCCGCTCCGGTGAAATTTCGCTCACCGCTTTCGTAACCGAGCGCATGCGGCCGGGCGTTGTCTACACGACCTTCCACCACCCCGACACCGGCGCCAATGTGGTGACGACCGATTATTCGGACTGGGCCACCAATTGCCCGGAATACAAGGTGACGGCGGTCGAGGTGCGCCGGACCAATCAATATTCCCAATGGCAGGAGCTCGACCGGCAGGACCGCGCAAGCCAGAAAATCGTCGGAGAAGAAACTGCGCCCGCCGAACCGGCGCCTGCGAAATGAGCGAGACCGCGCAGGCCTATCGCGCCAGGCTCCTGCATATGGCGCTCCAGATCGCGGAATTCTTCCGTCCCTACGGCGAGGAGGAGGCTGCGCGCGCGGTCGCCGCGCATATCGACCAGTTCTGGACGCCGCGCATGCGCGCGGAATTTCTGGATGGCCCCGCGCCGGACGATCCGCTTCTCAGGCGCGCCTTCGCGCTGGTCCGGCCCGGCGAACGCGGGGGCGCCATCCGCTGAGCGCATTTCGCGCCGGGGCCGGTCTCGTCTATCCTCCGGCGAATGCGTGGAATATGCGCCGCGGGGGAGGAAAAATGTTTGAAAATCTGTTTTCGCTCGAGGGCCGGGTCGCGGTCGTCACGGGCGGCTCGCGCGGCATCGGCCGCATGATCGCCGAGGGTTTTCTGGCCTATGGCGTCAAGCGCATCTACATCACCGCGCGAAAAGCTGCGGCCTGCGACGCCGCCGCCAGGGAGATGACCGCGCTCGGCAAGGGCGAAGTGGTTTCCATCCCCTGCGATCTTTCCACGCTCGAAGGCGTCGATGCTTTCGCCAAGGCGGTCGCGGCGCGCGAAAAGAAAATCGACATTCTCGTCAATAACGCCGGCGCGGCCTGGGCCGCCGATTTCGACGAATATCCGGAGGCCGGCTGGGACAAGGTCGTCGACCTCAATCTCAAGACGCCGTTCTTTCTCGCCAAGGCGCTTGCGCCCCTCCTGCGCGCGGGCGCCAGTGCGCAGCGCCCGGCAAAACTCATCAACATCGCCTCCATCGACGGCATTTTCGTCAATCCGCTGGAGACCTATCCCTATGCGGCCAGCAAGGCCGGCCTCATTCATCTGACGCGCCGCCTCGCCGTGCGTCTCATCAAGGACCATATCGTCGTCACCGCGATTGCGCCCGGCCCCTTCCAGTCGGACATGAACAAGGACGCGCGCGACAACGCCGACAGTGTCGCCAGGCGCGTTCCCTCGGGCCGTATCGGCGCGCCGGCGGACATGGCGGGGGCGGCGATCTTTCTCGCCTCGCGCGCCGGCGATTATGTCGTGGGCTCGACCGTCGCCGTTGACGGCGGCGTGGCTTTCGGGCGCGCCGGCTTTGAAGGCGGGACGTGGCAGGAATAGATCTGACGGAAAGAGAACTGCGGGAATAAGCGCAACGGCGCCGCACGGGCGCGGCGGAGGAAAATCCATGAGTGCTGTGAACAGACAGATTCTTCTGACGGAAACGCCGACAGGCAAGCTGGCGCCTTCCAATTTTCGTTTGGCGGACGGCCCCATGCCGCAGGCTGGCGAAGGCGAGGTTCTGTTGCGCATAAAACTGATCTCGCTCGATGCGGCCAATCGCGCCTGGATGCAGGGCGCAACCTATCGCTCGGCGATCGGCGCCGGCTCCGTCATGGCCGGCGGCTCGATCTCCGAAGTCGTCGCATCGCGCGCGAAAGGCTTCGCCAAAGGCGATCTCGTCTTCGCCGATACGGGCTGGCAGGAATATGCGGCCCTGCCGGGCAAAGACCTGATGAAGGTTCCCAATCTCGAGCCGATGACCCATCTCCTGAGCGTCTATGGCATTGCGGGACTGACCGCCTATTTCGGCCTGTTGCGCGTCGGCGAGCCCAGGGCGGGCGAAACAATTGTGGTCTCGGCGGCTGCGGGCTCCGTCGGCTCGCTGGTCGGTCAGATCGCGAAGATCAAGGGGTGTCGCGTCGTCGGCATCGCCGGCGGGCCTGAGAAATGCGACTGGCTTAAACGCGAACTCGGCTTCGACGAGGCCGTCGATTACAAGACCGGCAATCTCTACAAGAATTTGAAGGCGGCCGCGCCAAACGGCATCGACGTCTATTTCGACAATGTCGGCGGCGACATTTTCGAGACCTGCCTGCCGCAGATGAATCTCAAGGGGCGGATTGCCTGCTGCGGGGCGGTCTCGGCTTATGACGGCGCCCCGCCGGCGCACGGGCCGCGCGGCGTGCCCGGTCTCATCGTCGTCAAGCGCCTGCGCGTGCAGGGCTTTATCGTGATGGATTATTACGCCCAGGTCGAAACCGCGCTTGCCGATCTCCAGAAATGGGTCGGCGCCGGCCAGATCAAGGTGCAGGAAGACGTGATCGAGGGGCTGGAAAATACGCCGGCTGCCCTGATAGGCCTGCTTGCCGGCGAAAATCGCGGCAAGCGCATGGTCAGGGTCGCCTGAGCGGCGATCCCGCCCTTTTAACGCCGCGATCTGCACGATAGATTGGCGTCCATGGGAAATCTTTTCGCCAGATCGCGGGGTTGGGGCGCGGGCGCCGTGCTCGCGGCGGGTCTTGCAATGGGTCTTGCGACTCCTGCCGCCGCCTGGGAGGTTATCAATAACGGCCTTCCGACGTTTGCCGCAGCCGAGAGTTTCAGGGTCGACACCGCGGCAAGCCTGCGCGGCGCGAGCCCCGCCCTCAAGCTGGAGAGCCTTCAGGGCTCCAGTTTCGGCTATAATTACAGCTTCGGCGGGAAATACCTGTTCGGCGTCGAACAGAAGACCGGCTTTGCGGCGGGCGGCGGTTTGCCGGGCCTTTCCCAGAGCTTCGGCGCAGCCTCGGGGCTGGGTTTTTCGCGCACGGACATGAAATTCGGCTACGACATGGGCGCCTTCAAGCCCTATGTTTCGGCCTCGTTCGCCGAGGCCGGAGGCCCGGCTTTCGGCGCCGGTGTTTTCGCGGCGCCGCCGGGTGCGGCTGTCCCTTACGCCTTTACGCCGCAGGCGACATCGGTCGGCGCGGGTTTCGATTACGCCATCACCGACAAATTGTCCTTCGGCATGTCGCTCACCGCGACACAGGTTTCGGGCTGGCGGCGATAGAGCGACCCGGCTTTTGACGGGCGCGGCGGAAGCCGGCCGAACCGCTCTGCTTCAGGACATGCGCTTCAGGACATGCGCAGGCGCCGGACGATGTTCCCGGCGCGCCCGCAGGCGCATCCCGGCAAGCGCCGTGTTGCTGAGGCGCGGCCCGGACTTGCAATAGCCAAAACGAAACGGCCCGCAGAAGAATGGAAGTGAATGCAGGCCGGGTTTCTGCCAAAAAACATGGAACAAGACTGCACGCCCGTGCGCGCCTGCCCGATACGCGGCGTGAGCGCCTATAGCCTTGTTCGTGCGCGCCGCCCTGCGCCGCGCCGAACAGCGGGCTCGACGGCCGAAGGCGAGGGAGGAACGCGGGATGATTATCGACTGCCACGGCCATTACACCACCGCGCCCAAGGCGCTGGAAGAATGGCGTAATCGCCAGATCGCCGCCATCAACGACCCCAAGGCCGCGCCAAAAGTCTCCGAGTTGAAAATCAGCGACGACGAATTGCGCGAATCCGTCGAGAAGAACCAGTTGCGCCAGATGAAGGAACGCGGCAGCGATCTCACCATCTTCTCGCCGCGCGCCAGTTTCATGGCCCATCACATCGGCGACTTTCAGGTCTCCTCCACCTGGGCCGCGATCTGCAACGAATTGATCCACCGCGTGACCGGTCTGCTGCCGGACAATTTCATCGGCGCAGCCATGCTGCCGCAAAGTCCCGGCGTCGACCCCAAAACCTGCATTCCCGAACTTGAGAAATGCGTGAGCGATTATGGCTTCGTCGGCATCAACCTGAACCCGGATCCTTCCGGCGGCCATTGGAAGAGCCCGCCGCTGACCGACCGGCACTGGTATCCGGTCTACGAGAAAATGGTGGAATACGACATTCCCGCCATGATCCACGTCTCGACCTCGTGCAACGCCTGCTTCCATACGACCGGCGCTCATTACATCAACGCCGACACGACCGCCGTCATGCAGCTCATCCAGGGCGATCTGTTCAAGGATTTTCCCGCGCTGCGCTTCGTCATCCCGCACGGCGGCGGCGCTGCGCCCTATCATTGGGGCCGCTATCGCGGGCTCGCGCAGGAACTGAAAAAGCCGCTGCTGCGCGACCATCTGCTCAGGAACGTTTTCTTCGACACCTGCGTCTATCACCAGCCCGGCATCGACCTGCTGACCAGAGTCATCCCCGTCGACAACATCCTGTTCGCCTCTGAAATGATCGGCGCGGTCAAGGGGATCGACCCCGAGACCGGCTTCAATTTCGACGACACCAGGCGCTATGTCGAGGCAACCGCCAATCTCTCGCCGGAGGATCGCAAGAAGGTCTACGAAGGCAATGCGCGGCGCGTTTATCCGCGTCTCGACAAGGCGCTGAAAGCACGGAGCAAATGATCTGAGGGCGTGGGGCAAGTGATTTGAAGACGTGTGAGCGCTGCCGCATATGATTGTGGCGGGGCGGGAAAGTCTGGAGAGGAAACAGGATGTCCAAGCCCACGACGGGGCCGTTCGAGAAAACCGCCGGATGGCTCGACTGGTTCGATGGACCCTCGAAGCCGCGTTTCGTTTTGCCCGCAGGCGCCGTCGATGCGCATTGTCACGTCTTTGGGCCCGGCGCCGAATTTCCTTATGCGCCCGAGCGCAAATACACGCCCTGCGACGCTGCGAAGGCGCAGCTTTTCGCCCTGCGCGACCATCTCGGTTTTTCGCGCAATGTGATCGTGCAGGCAACCTGCCACGGCGCCGACAACAGCGCGATGGCGGACGCCTGTCGCGCAAGCGAGGGCCGCGCGCGCGGCGTGGCGACCGTGAAACGCAGCGTCAGCGACACGGAATTGCTGGGCCTGCATGCCGCCGGCGTGCGCGGCGTGCGCTTCAATTTCGTCAAGCGCCTCGTCGATTTCACGCCCAAGGACGAATTGATGGAAATCGCCGGGCGCATCGGCAGGCTCGGCTGGCATGTCGTCATCTACTTTGAGGCCGTCGATCTCCCGGAACTCTGGGATTTTTTCACGGCGCTGCCGACGACGGTCGTCGTCGATCACATGGGCCGCCCGGATGTCTCGAAACCGATCGAGGGACCGGAGTTCGCGCTGTTCCTGAAATTCATGCGCGAGCACGAAAACGTCTGGAGCAAGGTGTCCTGCCCGGAACGCCTTTCGGTTTCCGGCCCGCCGGCGTTGAACGGCGAACAGAACGCCTATCGCGACGTCGCGCCTTTTGCAAAAAAGATCGTCGCGGAATTTCCCGATCGCGTTCTCTGGGGAACGGACTGGCCCCATCCCAATCTGAAAGGCCACATGCCCGACGACGGCCTGCTGGTCGATTTCATTCCGCATATTGCGCCCACGGCCGAATTGCAGCGCAAGCTTCTGGTCGACAATCCCATGCGCCTCTACTGGCCGGAGGAATGGAGGAAATAATGTCTCTCGACAAGGAATTCCGGGAAATCCCCGGCACGATCGTTTTCGACGCCGAGCAATCGCGCAAGGGCTATTGGCTCAATCAGTTCTGCATGTCCTTGATGAAGGCGGACAATCGCGCGCGCTTCAAGGCCAACGAGCGCGCCTATCTCGACGAATGGAAAATGACCGAGGACCAGAAGCTGGCGGTCATGGCGCGCGATCTCAACCGCATGATGGCGCTTGGCGGCAATATCTATTTTCTGTCCAAGATCGGCGCGACCGACGGCAAGAGTTTCCAGCAGATGGCGGGCTCCATGACCGGCATGAGCGAGCAGGATTATCGCGACATGATGATCAACGGCGGCCGCTCCATCGAAGGCAATCGCAAGATCGGCGAGCACGGCGACGCGCAGCGCCCCGCAGACGCCAAAAGCAAGGACAGGTAAGGACAGGAAAATGGCCCGCATCACCGCATCCGTCTATTCCTCGCACATCCCCGCCGTCGGCGCGGCCTTCGATCACGGCAAGACGCACGAACCTTATTGGGAGAAGGTGTTTTCCGGTTACGAATTCTCCAAGAAATGGGAGAAGGCGCAAAAGCCGGACGTTGTCTTTCTCGTCTACAACGATCACGCCACCGCCTTCTCGCTCTCGATGATTCCGACTTTCGCAATCATGACCGGCCCGGAGTTCATGCCCGCCGACGAGGGTTATGGCGCGCGCCCCGTTCCGCCCGTCATCGGCCATCCGGAACTTGCCGCCCATGTCGCTTCCAAGGTCATCCAGAAGGATTTCGATCTCACCATCGTCAACGAGATAGACGTCGATCACGGCCTGACCGTTCCCATGTCCTGCATGTTCGGCAAGGTCGACGCCTGGCCGTGCAAGGTCATTCCCTTCGCCGTCAATGTCGTTCAGCATCCCGTGCCTTCGGGCGCGCGCTGCTTTGCGCTCGGCAAGGCGATCCGCGAGGCGATCGAGAGCTACCCGGAAGATCTCGACGTGCAGATCTGGGGCACGGGCGGCATGAGCCACCAATTGCAGGGCGCGCGCGCCGGTCTCATCAACCGCGAATGGGACAATGGATTTCTCGACAAGCTGATCGACGATCCCGCAGGCTTGTCGGGAATGCCCAATATCGACTATGTGCGCGAGGCCGGCAGCGAGGGCATCGAACTCGTCATGTGGCTGATCGCGCGCGGCGCCATGGCCGATACGCGCGGCGGCCCCAAACCGAAAGTCGCGCACAGGTTCTACCATGTGCCGGCCTCCAACACGGCGGTCGGGCATCTGATTCTGGAAAACGCCTGAGGCGGCGCGCTTTCGTTTAGCGTCCCTGCGCGCAGGGTTAGAAGCGCGTTTCCGCCAACATGCACACGGCGCGGGCAGGGCATATCGGCCGTTCGCCTGCAAGGCGACGCCCGACAAAGCCTGCGTTGGAATCGAGCGCAAGCGACCAGACCATATCCTGTTGCGCCGGCGGCGGATTGATCGCGGCCGCATGATCGCCGCGATTGAATACGATGTGCAGGCGCTCGCCCGGCGCGCCCGCGGGCGCGCGCGTCAGCGCAAAGCAATCGGCGCCGTCCCAGTCGCCGTCCTGCATGTTTACGCCATCGGCGCGTGTCCATAAGGCGTCCGGAAATTGTGCGCCGTCGTCCGCGCGCCCGCTCAGGAACCTGTCTTCGCGCAACAGCGCATATGTCGTACGCAAACGAGCGAGCCCGCCCACGAAATCTGCAAGTTCGCTATCGGCGTTCGCCCAGTCGAGCCATGTTGTTTCGTTATCCTGCGCATAGGCGTTGTTATTGCCGGATTGCGTGCGACCGAACTCGTCGCCTGCCGTCAGCATCGGCGTGCCGAGCGAAAGAAACAATGTCGCCAGAAGGGCGCGCATGTCGGCGCGGCGGCGCGCCAGAACCGCAGCGTCGCCGGTGTCGCCCTCGACGTCGCCGTTCCAGCAGATTTCGCCGTTATTGCCGTCCCGGTTGTTCTCGCCATTGGCGAAATTGCGCTTGGCCGAGAAGGAGACGAGATCGCGCAAGGTGAAACCGTCATGCGCGGCGATGAAATTGACGCTTGCGCGCGGGGCCCGCCCCTCGCTCCGGAACAGATCGGCAGACCCCGCGATCCGTGTCGCCATCGCGCCGGCCGCGCTCGCATCGCCGCGCCAGAAACGCCTTGCGTCGTCGCGGTAGCGGTCGTTCCACTCGGCCCATGGTTTCGGAAAACGTCCCAATTGATAGCCGCCGGGGCCAATGTCCCAGGGCTCCGCAATCAGCATGCGGCCGCGCAGGACAGAATCGGCTGCAATGGCGGCCAGCAAAGGCGCTTGCGCGTCGAAGCCTTCCGGGCGGCGGGCGATCGAGGTTGCGAGATCGAAGCGAAAGCCCTCGACGCCCGTCTCCAGGACGAACAGCCGCAATGCGTCGAGGATGAGCGCGATGGTCGCCGGTTGTGTGCAATCCAGACTGTTGCCGCACCCGGCGTCGTTGATGAGGCGTCCCTCGCGGTCGTGGCGATAGTAAAGCGCATTGTCGAGGCCGCGCAGCGACAATGTCGGGCCGGACGCATCGCTCTCGCCGCTGTGATTGAAGACGACATCGATGAGCGCGCCGATGCCCGCCGCCCGCAGCGCGGCGACGCAGGCGCGCAAGTCGGCAAGACCGTTGGGCGCTATCCTCGGATCGGGCGCGATGAAGCCGACGGGATTGTAGCCCCAGGCGTTGGCGAGACCGAGCGGCGGCAGATGGCGCTCGTCGATCCATGCGGTAATCGGCATGAGTTCGACATGCGTCACGCCGAGTTTCGTCAGGCGCGCGATCACGTGAGGGCTGGCCAACCCGCCAAGCGTGCCGCGCAAGGCGCCCGGAACGCGCGGGTCGCGCATCGTATGCGCGCGCACGCAAATCTCGTAGATCAGGCCAGGCGTGCGCGCCGGCGCAAGCTTCAGGGCGTCTAGCCGCGCTTCCGCGATCGCCTTGGGAACGAGCCGCGCCGTATCGTGCGCATTCTCGCGCGCAGCGCAAAGCGCGGGATCGAAAACAAAGGGACGATCGAGCCGTCGCGCCATCGGATCGACAAGCAGTTTTGCGGGGTCGAACCTGTGCCCGGCCTGAACATCCCAGGGGCCGTCCGCGCGCAGCCCGTATTTTTGGCCTGCAAGAAGTCCGCGCACGAATCCGTAGTGCAGATCGCCGCTGCGCCGCCCGAGTTTTATGCGCGAAAATTCCCGGTCCGCTTCATCGAACAGGCAGACCCATATTTCGCGCGCATGGCGCGAGACGACGCCAAGGATCGCGCCCTCCGCGCAAAGCCGCAGTCCCGGCCCGTCGGGCTGCGCGCAATCCTCGGCGTCATGCTCATCCATGCGCGCGCGAATGCGGAGCTTTCCAGATTTCCTCGGCATATTCGCGGATCGTGCGATCCGAGGAAAACCAGCCCATGCGCGCCGTGTTCAGCATGCTCATGCGCCGCCAGCGCTTGCGGTCGCGCCACATTTCGTCCATGTGGCGATGGGCCTCCCAATAGGACGCGAAATCCGGCGTCACCATGAAATGATCGCTGTCCCACAGGGAATGGCACAGGCCGGCGTAGCGGCCGCGATCTTCGGGCGCGTAATCGCCGTTTGCAACGGCGTCCAGCGTGCGCTTGAGCATGTTGTTTGCGCCGATGACATAGGCTGGGTGATGCCCGGCGCTGCGGCGTTCCTCCACCTGATGCGCGGTCAGGCCGAAGATCACGATATTTTCTTCGCCTACACGTTCGCGTATCTCGACATTGGCGCCGTCGAGCGTGCCGATGGTGAGCGCGCCATTGAGCGCGAATTTCATGTTGCCCGTGCCGGAGGCCTCCATGCCGGCGGTCGAAATCTGCTCCGACACATCGGCGGCCGGTACGATCGTCTCGGCCAGCGAGACGTTGAAATTCGGCAGGAACACGACCTTGAGCAGATTGCGCACGAGCGGATCGTCGTTCACGCGCCGCGCCACGTCGTTGATGAGCCGGATGATCGACTTGGCCTGCACATAGCTTGCCGCCGCCTTGCCCGCGAAAAGTTTCACGCGGGGCGTCCAGTCCCTGTGGGGCTCGGCGCGAATGGCGTCGTAGAGCGCGATCGTCTCGAGAATGTTGAGAAGCTGACGCTTGTATTCGTGAATGCGTTTGACATGCACGTCGAACACGCTCGCAGGGTCGATGCGCAGGCCGCATTGATCGTTGATGTATTCGGCTAGCGTTTCCTTGTTGGCGCGCTTGATCGCGGCGAAACGCTCCTGCGCGGAAGCGTCGTCCACATAGCGCTCGAAATCGGCGATGCGCTCGATGTCGTCGATCACGCCGGCGCCGACCGTTTCGCGCAACAGATCGGTAAGCGCCGGGTTGCAATTGATGAGCCAGCGACGCGGCGTGATGCCATTGGTCTTGTTGACGATGCGTCCGGGGAGGATTTTCGCCATGTCGCGGAACACGGTCTCTTTCATGAGATCGGTGTGCAGCGCCGAGACGCCGTTGATCATATGCGATCCGACGAAGGCGAGATTGCCCATGCGCACACGCTTGCCGCCGTCCTCGTCGATCAGCGAAACCGAGCGCAACATGGCGTCATCGGCGCCTGCGGCCTTGGCCTCGCCCAGAAAGCGCATGTTGATGGCGTAGATGATCTGGAGGTGGCGCGGCAGCAGCCGGCCCATCAGTTCGACCGGCCAGGTCTCCAGCGCTTCCGGCAGAAGCGTGTGATTGGTGTAGGACGTGGCCTGCCGCGTGATCGACCAGGCTTCCTCCCAGCCGATGCTGTGCACATCGAGCAGCAGACGCATGAGTTCGGCGACCGCGATTGCGGGATGCGTGTCGTTGAGCTGGATGGCCGCCTTTTCGTGCAGGTTGCGCACGTCGCCGAACCGCTGGATGTGGCGGCGCACGAGATCCTGCAACGAGGCGGAGGCGAAGAAATATTCCTGCCGCAGCCGCAGTTCCTGTCCCGCCGGATTGGAATCGGAAGGGTAGAGAATGCGCGATATGCTTTCGGCGCGGCTGCGTTCGTAGATGGCGCCGACATGGTCGCCGGCGTTGAAGGCGTCGAGACGGATCGGATCTATCGCCTTGGCGCTCCACAGCCGCAGCGTGTTCACGGTGTCGCCGCGCCAGCCGACGACGGGCGTGTCGTAGGCGACAGCCAGCACATGTTCGGCGGGTTTCCAGGCGTGGCGCTCGGCGCCGTCCCAGCCGGCCTCGCTCGACACCTTGCCGCCAAAGCCGATCTCGTGCACGATCTCGCGGCGCTGGAATTCCCAGGGATTGCGGAAGGAAAGCCAGTCTTCGGGCGTCTCCACCTGGGCGCCGTCGACGATGCGCTGCTTGAACAGACCGTGGTCGTAGCGGATGCCGTAGCCAAGCCCGGAGACGCCGAGCGTGGCCATGCTCTCCATGAAACAGGCGGCAAGCCGGCCAAGCCCGCCATTGCCGAGCGCAGCGTCCGGCTCGAGCTGCGCGATGGAATCGAGATCGAGTCCGACGAGCGCCAGCGCTTCGCGCATCTGCTCCTTCAGGCCGAGATTGCCGAGCGCATCCTCGAACAGGCGCCCGATCAGAAATTCGAGCGAGAGATAATAGACCCGCTTGCGCCCGGAACGTTTGGCGTCGCGAACCGAACTCATCCAGCGGTCGATGATCTTGTCGCGCACGGCCAGGATCGCCGCCGTCAACCAGTCGTGATTGAGCGCCAGCGCCGGCGGCTTGCCGACATTGTAGATGAGCTTGGCTTCGATTTCCTTGCGCAGCGCCTGAATGGCGGCGGCGGCTTCTTCCTGTGCGACGGCGCGACGATCAATCGGCGCGCGCGGTTCGATCGACTTCATCGTAGTGGAGCGCATGCAGCAAACCCTTTGGCACGAAGCTGGAGAGTTAACCGGAGCTTGCTGAAGAATTCGATAAAGTCGGCACGGCGCCTGGCCGTATTAACCAATTCCGGCGAGAGCGCGAACGGCCAGGCCAGAGTCTACGCAAGTTTTCATTTCGCGTTAACCCTTGGATAGCGAATTCGCGTTAAGTAATGGGTCCAGTGGACGAGCTGATTCGGCCAAGTAAAGGGCGGGTGGCGCGAAATCATGGATCGGCGATCGCAGGGTCAATGCGGCCTTGAGAGCGGGGTCGGGCAGGCGGGCAGGCCCGATACGCGGCGCCGGGTTCTGTTCGTCACCTCCGAAATCTCCGATTATGTGCAGACTGGCGGCCTTGGCGAAGTCTCGGCCGCTTTGCCGCGCGCGCTCCGGGCGCTGTCGGATGTGCGCATTCTGGTGCCGGGTTATCGGCAGGTGCTGGAGCGCGCCGGCGCCATCGAGCCGGTCGGCCTCCTGCCGGGGGTCGGTGAAATTCCGGCCTGTGCGCTGGGCCGCACGCATACGGCCGACGGCATTCCCGTCTATGTCATTCTCAACGCCGATCTCTACGACCGGCCGGGCGGTCTTTATCTCAACCCGCAGGGACAGGACTGGCCCGACAACGATATTCGTTTCGCGCGCCTCAGTCTCGCGGCGGCCGATCTTGCCGCAGGCTGCGGCGATCCCAACTGGAAACCCGACAATCTCCACCTCAACGACTGGCCGAGTGCGCTCGCGCCCGGCTATCTCGCGTGGCGCGGCGTCAAGACCCCGAGCCTGCTGACTATTCACAACCTCGCCTATCAGGGTGTGTTCGATCCCGCGCGTATGGCCGCGCTCGCCATTCCCGAAGCCGCCTACAAGGTCGAGGGCGTCGAATTCTACGGCCGTCTCTCCTTCCTCAAGGCCGGCGTCTATTATGCCGACCACCTGACGACCGTCAGCGAAACCTATGCGCGCGAAATCACCACGCCGCAGTTTGGCTGCGGCCTGCACGGCCTGTTGTCGGAGCGCGCGCGGCAGGGCCGGCTCGCCGGCATTCTCAACGGCATCGACGAAACCTGGGATCCGCGCCACACCCATTATGGCGAGGGCTTCGAGCCTGAGCGCTGGAAGGGGCGTTACGCCGATTATATCCGCGGCCTGTTCGGCCTCGCCCTGTCGCGCGGGCCCCTGTTCGCCATCGTCTCGCGCCTCGTCCACCAGAAGGGCGTGGATCTCTCGATAGAAGTCGCCGAGGATATTCTGGCCCATGGCGGCCAGCTCGTCGTGACCGGTCAGGGCGAGAGCAAGCTTGAGGACCGCATGCTGACGCTCGCGCGCAGGCACCCGACGCAAGTGGGCGTGCGCATCGGCTTTGACGGCGGGGAGGCGCGCGCCATGTTCGCAGGCTCCGATTTTCTGCTCATGCCCTCGCGTTTCGAGCCGTGCGGCCTGAGCCAGATGTATGCGCAGCGCTTTGGCTCGCTGCCGATCGCTCATAGCACCGGCGGTCTTGCCGATACGATCGAGGACGGGCGCACGGGCTTTCTGTTCCACACGCCCACCGCACTGCAATTCAAGAGCGCGGTGCGCCGGGCGCTCGACACGTTCGGCTCGGGCGGGCGTCTGGGCGAAATGCGCCGCGCCGCCATGGCGCGCACGTTCGCATGGTCGGATTCGGCGCGCCGATATGCTTTCCTCTACCAGAACGCACGCGCCGGCTGACGCGCGCGCGCCCGCTGCGTTAATCTATGCGTCGGGCGCGCAGCGATTCGCGCGGCCAGCGAGAGCGGCGCAATAATGTCCCGACCGGCCTTGAAGACAGAGGAATCCGCGCGCGCGCCGGCAAACCCCGCAGCGCTCGATCCCGCCATTGTCGAGACGCTTGCGGCAGGGCGCTTCGCCGATCCCTTCGCCGTGCTCGGCCCGCACCAGACGCCGCAGGGCCGCATCGTCCGCGTTTTCATGCCCGGCGCCCTTGGCGTCGAAATTCTCGATGCCGCCGGTGCGGGCGTGAATGCCGCGCTTGAAAAGCTGGATGCGCGCGGCCTGTTCGGCGGCCTTGCGCCGGATGGCCCCTATCTCTTGCGCATAAGGTGGCCGAAGGCGGATTTTCTGACCGAAGACGTCTACGCCTTCGCTCCGCTTCTGGCCGACGAAGACCTCGCGCTGTTTTCGGCCGGCTGCCATCCCCATCTGACGGATGTGCTCGGCGCCCGCGCGATGCGCGTCGAAAATACGCCGGGCGTACGCTTTTCGGTCTGGGCGCCCAATGCGCGCGCGGTCTCCGTCGTCGGCGATTTCAACGGCTGGGACCGCCGCCGCCATCCCATGCGCCTGCGCCATGAGGCCGGCGTCTGGGAATTGTTCGTGCCCCGCATCGCGCCGGGCGAGCGCTACAAATTCGCGATTCTTTCTCGTGACGGCGAGGAACTGCCGCACAAGGCCGATCCCGTGGCCCTGCGCACGGAGACCCCGCCGCAGACCGCTTCCCTCGTCGCCGCTCCGCTGGATCACGTCTGGCAGGACGCGGCCTGGATGGCGGGACGCGCGAAAAAGCAGGCGCCCGATGCGCCGATAGCGATCTACGAGGTTCATCTCGGCTCATGGCTGCACAGGCGCGGCGGCGAACTCGACTGGGACGAGGCCGCGCGCCGCCTGCCCGGCTATGCGGCGGCCCTCGGGTTCACCCATATCGAATTGTTGCCGATCATGGAGCATCCGTTTCGCGGCTCATGGGGCTATCAGCCGCTCGCGCTGTTTGCGCCGACCGCGCGGCAGGGCGACCCGTCGGGCTTTGCGCGCTTTGTCGACGCCTGCCATAGCGCGGGCCTGGGCGTCGTTCTCGACTGGGCCCCCCATCATTTTCCAAACGATTCGCACGGGCTCGTGCGCTTCGACGGCGACGCGCTCTACGAGCACGAAGACCCGCGCGAGGGCCTGCATCCCGACTGGAATACGGTCATCTATAATTTCGGCCGGCGCGAGGTCCGCAATTTCCTGATCGCGAGCGCCTTGCGCTGGCTCGAGGATTTTCATGTCGACGGGCTGCGCGTCGACGCCGTCGCCTCCATGCTCTACCGCGATTATTCGCGCGCGGACGGCGCCTGGAAGCCGAACCAGTTCGGCGGCCGGGAAAATCTCGAAGCCGTCGATTTCCTGCGCGCCTTTAACGCCATTGTCGCAAGTCGTTGCCCAGGCGCCATCACGATAGCCGAGGAATCGACCGCCTGGCCCGGGGTCACCGCCGCCCCGCAAGCCGGCGGCCTCGGCTTTTCTTACAAGTGGAACATGGGCTGGATGAACGACACGCTGCGCTACATGGCGCGCGACCCCGTCCATCGCCGCTGGCATCACGACGAAATCACCTTCGGCATGATGTACGCCTATAGCGAAACCTTCATGCTTGCCGTCTCGCATGACGAAGTCGTGCACGGCAAGAAATCGCTTATCGACAAAATGCCGGGCGATGCATGGCGCAAGCGCGCCAATATGCGCGCCTATTTTGCGCTGATGTGGACGCATCCCGGCAAGAAGCTCCTGTTCATGGGCGCGGAATTCGGCCAATGGCGCGAATGGAGTCACGACCGTCAACTGGACTGGGAACTGGTCGACGAGCCGGATCACGCCGGCCTCGTCGCGCTCCTGCGCGACCTCAACGCCGTCTACCGGCAGGAGCCCGCGCTGCACGCCGGCGACGCGCGTCCGGAAGGTTTTGAATGGCTTGTGGTCGATGACCGCGACAACAGCGTTTTCGCCTACCTGCGGCGGAGCGGCGGCAGCCGCCCGATCCTCGTGGCTATCAACATGACGCCGCAACCGCGCTCGTCCTATCGCATCGGCGCGCCGCATGCGGGCTTCTGGAAGGAAATTCTCAATACGGACGCCGCCTGCTACGGCGGCGCCAACATCGGCAATCTCGGCGGCGCGCAAACGCGCGCGGCGCCCGCGCACGGCCATGCGCAATCCCTCGAACTGACGCTGCCGCCGCTCGCAGCCATTGTTCTGCGCCTCGATCACGAGACGGAATGCGGCCATGACTGACGAGGTTTTGCGCGCATTGGCGTCGGAAGCCGGCCTGCAACCGCGCTGGACCGACAATACCGGCGCCGAACGCGATGTCTCCCTGCAAACCCTGCGCGCCGCGCTCGCAGCGCTTGGCCTGCCCGCGCAATCGGAAGGCCAGATATCGCAGGCGCGCGCGCAGATCGCCGAGGAGCGCGCGCGCGCCGGGCTTGCGCCACGCCGCGTCGTTGCGGCCGGTGAGCCGCTCGCGCTTGGCGGGAGCGGGCAAAAGAGCGCCTATGCGCGCGTCGAATTCGAGCTCGGCGGCGCAGCCGATCTGCAAATCGACGGCGAGGGCCGGTTGCCGCCGATAGATCGTCACGGCTACCACCGCCTGATGCTGGGCGACCGCGAGATCGAACTCGCCGTTGCGCCCGCCTCCGCCCGCACGCTGCACGAGGCGGCGGACGGCGGACGCATGTGGGGGCTTGCTGCGCAAATCTACGGGCTGCGCAGCCCGCACGATGGCGGCGTCGGCCATTTCGGCGCGGTCGGGCGCCTGGCCGAAAGCGCGGCGCGCCGTGGCGCCGATCTGCTGGCGCTGAGCCCGGCGCACGCCCTGTTTCTGGCCGACGAAAATCACTACACGCCCTATTCGCCCTCCAACCGTTTGTTCTACAACGCGCTCTACGCCGATCCCGCCGATGTCTTCGAGAACGGCAGAATTTCGGCGGCGCGCGCGAAAATCGCCGCCGCCGCCGAGGAAACATCGTCGGGCCTGATCGACTGGCCGCGCGCCGGGCGCGCCCGAACGGCGCTGTTGCGTGCGCTCTACGACGATTTCTGCGCCAGCGACATGAAAGCCGGCTCCACGCTTGCCGCAGATTTTGTCAGATTTCGCGCGCAAGGCGGCGCGGCGCTGGAGGCGCATGCATTGTTCGAGGCGCTGCATGCGCGCGAGTTCCACCGCGACTTCACCAAGTGGAACTGGCGCGATTGGGCGCCCGACCTGCGCGACCCCCATTCGCGCGCCGTCGCCTGCTTTGCGCGCGAAAACGCCTGCGAAACAGGCTTTCACGTTTTCGCGCAATGGCTGGTCGACCGCTCGATGGCGCGCGCGCAGGGCCGGGCGCTGGCGGCGGGCATGCGCGTGGGTCTTCTGTCCGACCTTGCCGTCGGCATGAACGCCGGCGGCTCGCATGCCTGGAGCAGCCCCCGCGATTTATTGCTCGGCCTGTCGATCGGCGCCCCGCCCGACATGCTCGCGCCGCACGGCCAGGACTGGGGCCTGGCCGCCTTTTCGCCGCGCGCGCTTGGCGCGTCCGGCTTTGCGCCCTTTCTTGCGACCCTGCGCGCGGCGCTGCGCAACGCCGGCGGCCTGCGTGTCGATCATGTGATGGGCCTCGTGCGCCTCTGGCTGGTTCCCGATGGCGCGCGCGCGACGGAAGGCGTTTATCTCGGCTATCCCACCGACGATATGCTGGGTCTGTTGCGGCTGGAATCGCGTCGTCATGCGGGCGTCGTCATCGGCGAGGATCTCGGCACGGTTCCCCATGGCCTGCGCGAGCGTCTTGCGCACGAAGGCGTCGCGGGTCTGCGCGTCCTGCAATTCGAGCGCAACGACGTGCGCTTCAACCCGCCCGACTGGTATCCGCAGAGCGCGGTCGCAATGACCGCCACGCACGATACCGCCACCATCGCGGGCTGGTGGCGCGGTTGCGACATCGAGGCGCGCGCGCAAACGGCGCAATTGCCGCCGCAACGCACGCGCAAACAATGCGAGGACGAGCGGGCGGGCGAGCGCGACATGGTCTGGCGCGCCTTTGTCGAAGCGGGCGTCGCCGACGGGGCTTGCCCGCAGGACGACGAGGCGCAGCGCGCCCTGGGCGCCGCCGCGCGTTTTGTCGCACGCACGCCGGCTGCGCTCGCCATTCTGCCGCTTGAAGATGCGCTCGGGTTGCGCGACCAGCCAAACCTGCCAGGCACGACCAGCGAATATCCGAACTGGCGGCGGCGCTACCCCGGCGATGCCGCAGCTTTGCTCGAGGAGGAGGACGTAGCCGCGCATCTCGCCGAATTCGACGCCGTGCGCCGCCGCGCCTGATTGGCGCTCACGCCTGCCCGTCCTCGCGCCGCATCCACGCAAATTCCCGTTCGATCTGCCGATAGGCCCTTACGGTCACATCGGCGAGTTTCAGGTAACGGCCTTGCCTGATGATCGCCTCGAGTTTCTCGCGATCGTCGTAAATGGCTTCGAGCCGTTCGATCCGCAACCGCAGGACACGGTACCGCTCAACCCACGGATGGCTTGCTTGCTCGTCCGCTTCGGGTTCTCTCGACATACGCAGCCCCCAACCGCACATGGCGTCGTGGTGATAGGATTTGTAGCGCACGCGATTGAATTAGCTCGAAATCTCTGAGATTTGAGCACCTAAATACTATTTGCCGACTTAACGATCGTTATGGAGTTTCTTCGCCTATTATTGTGACGCGCCAAAATATTCGAGAAAAATTTCAGAAAACAGAATGGGATAGACGAAATCCTGGCCGCCTGCGCGTGACGCGCGCGAAGCGAAGCCGCCGTCGCATCGTCTGGCGGGCCGCAAAGAACGATGGTTGCAATCTGCAACGGCGCGCCTGCCGTGACTGCTGTGTTCAGGGCGTCAGCAGCACCTTGCCGAGATTGCGCCGGCTCTGGATGAATTCGTGCGCAGCGCCTGCCTCCTCGAACGGAAACGTGCGCGCGATCTGCGGCGCGATCGCGCCCTGCGTCCAGAGGTCGAGGATGTCGTGGAACCAGCCGCCGATGCGCTCGGTCTCCCCCCACATATGTCCGACATTGACGCCGAATACGCCCTTGTTCTCGTTCATCAGCGCAATCGGGTTGAATTTCAGCCAGGGCGTGCGCAGGGCGAAGGCGAGGAAGGCGCGCAGATCGCGTTTGCGCCCGGTCGCCAGCGACGAGGCTCCGAACATGCCGATGCGGCCGGTGGGCGCGAGAATGCGCAGGCCTTTGCGCACGCTGTCGCCGCCGACGGCGTCGAGAATGAGTTCGACGCCCCGCCCGCCCGTGATCTCGCGCACGCGCGCCTCGAAATCCTCGCGTGTGTAGTCGATGAGATGGTCTGCGCCCATTGCGGCAAGCGCCTCGTGCTTGGCGCTCGACGCCGTGCCGATGACGCGGGCGCCGATATGTCTGGCGATCTGGGTTGCAGCGATTCCGACGCCGCCGCCGGCGGAATGTACCAGCATGGTCTCGTTCTTCCCGAGGCCGCCCATGACGACCACAAGCTGCCAGGCCGTGATGTAATTGACCGGAAGCGCCGCACCGATTGCTGCCGGCATGTCCGGCGGACGGACGAATGTCTGCGCGAGCGGCGCGCAGACAACATCCGCATAGCCGCCAAAGCGCGTCATGGCGATGACATCGCGCCCGATCCAGGCGGCATCGACACCCAGTGGCGGCGACGGCGTGGATCAGCGTCGAGCGCGGCGAGCGCCTCGGCCTGGAATCGCCGCAGCGTGAACGGCGACCGCATCGGTCAGGCCTTGTACTCCTTGAGCAGCGCCCGGCCGATGATCATCTTCTGGATGTCGGACGTGCCCTCACCGATGAGCATGAACGCGGCCTCGCGGTAGAGGCGCTCGATCTCGTACTCCTTGGAGTAGCCGTAGCCGCCGTGGATCCGGAACGACGCCTCCACGACCTCGTTGCAGTACTCCGACGCGAGCATCTTCGCCATGCCGGCCTCGACGTCCATCCGCTGACCGGAGTCCTTCAGCCGGGCGGCACGCACCACCATCGTGTGCGCGGCCTCGACCTTCGTCGCCATCTCCGCGAGCCGGAACAGGATCGCCTGGTGCTGCGCGATCGGCTTGCCGAACGTCTCACGCTGCTGCGCGTACGCGATCCCGAGCTCGAACGCCCGGTTCGCG
>JBKDZW010000152.1:0-33151 GCA_047971685.1 Rhodoblastus sp. | reverse complement strand
TCAACTTAAATATCGCGCCCCAACCCTATTAATCGTTCTCCAACTCATATTGCGATTCATGACACATCGTGCCGATCCTCCTGCTGACGCCATGGCCTGGACTGCGCGCGAGGCGGCTTTCGCCGGGACGAAAGCCGCGGAGGATAAAACCGCACATTACCCGGAAACGAAACGGCGCGCAGCAGCGCTGGAAGCGCGCGCGCTTTCCGAAATCGGCATCCCCGCGCCCTGGATCGCGCAGACCGCAGCCCAGGCGCGGCGAACCGGCGCCTCCCTCGACGCCACGCTGCTGGCCACACGCCGGATCGGCGAGGACGATTTTTACCGCGCGCTGGCGCGCCGGCTCGGCGTGCCGTTCGTGACCCGGCATGTTCAGTTCGACAAGCAGGCCGAATATGAAACAGCCGCAACCGCCGGAATTGCAGCGCTGGCAGAACCGGCGCGCGGCGTACGCTGGCTGACGGCGCCACGCGGGCGCGCCATCGCCGCCCTGCTCGCGTTGCCTGCGACCGCAGGTCTGGCGATCACGACGCCGCGCCGGTTTGGCGCAAGTCTGCGCGCCTCGTTCGGAGCGCATATTGCCGAGGACGCGGCGCTGCGCCTGCACAGGGCCGAGCCGCACCTGTCCGCGCGCGCCGGCCCCACGCGCGCAGCCGGGCTCCGGGCCGCCGTTCTGCTCGGGGCATGCGCGGGCCTTGCGTTCTTCTGGCCGCTCCATGCCGCAACGGCGGTATGGACGCTGCTGACGATCGCCTTCTCGATGGCGACGGTCGCGCGCCTGTTCGCCGCCGCCGCAACCTTCCGGCCCGAATCCGAAAGCCCGCCTCTGGCCGAACGCAACCTGCCGACCTACACGATCGTCGTTGCGCTCTATCGCGAGGCCAATGTCGCGCGCGCGCTCGTCGGCGCGCTGGAGAGGCTCGATTATCCATGCGCCAAGCTGGACATAAAATTCGTGGTGGAGGCGGACGATCCCGGCACCTATGCGACATTGGCGGCCGCGCTGCCGGGCGTGGAATACGAGATCGTCGTGGCGCCGCCGGGGGCGCCGCGCACCAAGCCGCGCGCGCTCAACGTCGCCCTCCCCTTCGCGCGCGGCCAATTGCTGTGCATCTACGACGCCGAGGATCGCCCCGAACCCGATCAATTGCGCCGCGCCGCCGCGCGCTTTGCCGGCGCCGACATGACGCTGGGCTGCCTGCAAGCGCGGCTCGCCGTCGACAATGCCGGCGAAAATGTGCTCGCCGGCCTCTTCGCCATTGATTACGCGGGGCTGTTCGAGGTGGTCAATCCCGGTCTCGCCTCGCTCGAACTGCCGATCATGCTGGGCGGCACGTCCAACCATTTCCGCACGCAGACGCTGCGCGAGCTTGGCGGCTGGGACGCCTGGAACGTGACCGAGGACGCCGATCTCGGCATCCGCCTGGCGCGCTGCAAATTGCGCGTGGAAACCTTCGCCTCACGCACCTACGAAGAAGCGCCGGTCACGCTGCGCGCGCTTTTCAACCAGCGCGTGCGCTGGAAAAAGGGCTGGATGCAGACCGTGTTCGTGCATTTGCGCGACCCCGTCGCGCTGTGGCGAAACCTCGGACCGCTCGCCTTTTTCACGACGCTGTCCTTCTTCATCGCCGGTGTGCTCACGCCTCTGCTCTGGCCGTGTTTCACAATCGGCCTGGCGTTCGATGTCGCGTCCGGCGCCCTGTTTGCGCCGGTCGGTTATGTCGATCACGCCATCGACACGCTGGCCATATGGCTTACGCTTGCCGGGCCGCTGGCCATGCTGTGGTCGGTTACGCTCGGCATGCGGCGGCAGAAGCTGACCGCGCTGTGGCCTCTCCTGTTTGTGCTGCCGCTCTGGTACGTCATGCTGAGCGCGGCGGCCTGGCGGGCGATCCTCGACCTCTGGCGCAATCCTTTCGGCTGGGCGAAGACGGCCCATGGCGTAGCGCGGCGGCGCGTGGCGACGCACAATCTTCGCAGGACAGGCGCTACAGGCGCCGTCGCGCCTCACACGTCCAGATAGGAGGCGCCGTCGCGCCTCACATGCCCAGATAAGCCTGCCTGACGCGGTCGTCGGCCAGGAGGTCGGCGCCTGCGCCAGACAGCGTGATAACGCCGTTCTCCAGGACATAGGCATAGCTTGCGATTTCCAGCGAGGCGGCGACGTTCTGCTCGACCAGCAGGCAGGACAGGCCCTTCCTGTTCAAATCAAGAATCGTGTCGAGGACTGCGTGCGCCAGCGCAGGACTCAAGCCCAGCGAGGGCTCGTCGAACATGACGATTTCGGGTTCGCCCATCAGGCAGCGGGCGATCGCGAGCATCTGCTGCTCGCCGCCCGACAGCGTGCCCGCCGCCTGCCCGAATCTTTCGCGCAGACGCGGGAACAGGTCGAGCATGCGCTCCATATTGTCGTTCCGGCGCGCGCGCGCGCGCGGCAGAAGACCGCCGACCAGAAGGTTTTCACGCACGGTCAGCGCCGGAAAGACCTGACGGCCTTCCGCCACCTGACCGACGCCGAGATTGCAGACGCGGTGACTGTCGAGCCCGGCGATTTGCGCGCCTTTGTACGTGATGCGGCCGGCCGCTGGTTTCTGCATGCCGGCGATGGCGCGGATGAGCGACGTCTTGCCTGCGCCATTGGCGCCGACGATGGCCACGATCCGTCCCTCGGGCACTTCCAGGCTGACACCGGACAGTGCCTGCGCGTCGCCGTAATAGAGATCGAGATTTTCGACGCTCAGCATCAGTGCGCCGCCTTCATGCCGAGGTAGGATTCGATGACCTTTGCATCGCGCGTCACCTCCTGCGGCGCCCCTTCGGCGATGCTGGCGCCGTGATGGAGCACGTGAACGCGGTCGGCCAGCGACATGACGGCGCGCATGACATGCTCGATCATGACGATGGTCAATCCGTCCTGCTTGTTGATCTCGCGCAAAACCGCAACCATCCGGTCGGTCTCGGTCGGACGCAGACCCGCCATCACCTCGTCGAGCAGGATGATGCGCGGGCCGGTCGCCAGCGCGCGTGCGACTTCGAGGCGCTTGCGGTCGGGCAAGGTGAGGCTGCCGGCCTTCTGCGAGCGCCTGGCGAAAAGATCGAGCTTGCGCAGGATGTCGTCGGCGCGCGCGCGCGCGCTTTCCATGTCGGGCGCGCGCAGCATGGCGCCGATAGCCACATTGTCGCGCACGCTGAGGTCGGGGAAGGGTTTGACGATCTGGAAAGTGCGCGCAATGCCGGCAGCGCAGATCTTTTCGGGCGTCGCGCCGTCGATCCGCGCGCCGGCATAGCTAATTTCGCCTTCGTCGGGCGCAAAAACGCCGGCGACAAGATTGAACAGGGTCGTCTTGCCGGCGCCGTTGGGGCCGATGACCGCGAAAATTTCGCCCTCGCCGACCGACAGCGACACATTGTCGACAGCGGTCAGGCCGCGAAAGCGCTTCACCACGCCGGCGATTTCGAGGAGAGCGCTCACGGCTCGCGTCCCTCAAGCCCGAGCTTCCGCGCGATCCATGGCCATATGCCGTTGGGCGCGACGGCGATGATCGCCATGAGCACGAGACCGTAAACCAGCGCCTTGACGCCCGGCGCATTGAAGCCGAGCGCGCGCAGGCCGTCCGTCAGCGCCGAGCCGAGCGGCACGAGAATCAGGGCGCCCACGACCGGCCCCATCAATGTTCCAAGGCCGCCGATGATCGGCGCGAGAATGATCTCGATCGACTTCGATGTCTCGAGGACCTGGGCTGGAAAAAGATTGTTGGTCCAGAAGGCGGTGTAAACGCCGGCGACCCCCGTCATGCCCGCCGAAATGAACAGCGCCAGAAACCGCGTGCGGTTGATGTCGACGCCAAGCGCGCGCGCGGCTGTCGGGTCTTCGCGGATGGCGAGAAAAGCGTGGCCGAGCCTGGAGGCGCGCAGAGCGGCGGCGATCAGGAGAGAAGCGGCTGTCATGGCGAGCGCGAGATAATAGAAGAAGAAGGGGCCGCCGCGCAGGTTCCACCATTGATCCGACAGCGAGGCGTTGACCGGCAGGAAAAAGCCGGCCGCACCCCCGACATAAGGCCAATTGTCGAAGCCGATGCGCACGATTTCCGCAAAGGCGATGGTCAGAAGCGCGAAATAGACGCCCTCGATGCGGAACCGGAATCCGAGCCAGCCGATGAGCGCGGCCAGCGCGACACAAAGCGCGATGGCGACGAAGACGCCCAGCCATGGACCGATGCCGTATTTCACAAACAGGACCGCCGAGGCATAGGCGCCCACGCCCACATAAAGCGCATGGCCCAGCGACAGCAGGCCGCAATAGCCCATCAATATGTTCCAGGCCTGGCCGAGATAGGCGCCGAGCAAGGACAAAAGGATGATCGACAGCACGTAACGGTCGACGATGAAGGGGGCTGCAAGCAGCGCCAATCCGAGCGCGCAGAGCGCGATCGTGGAGCGCTGCGTGAGAAAGGAAAACGCGCCTTTCACGATTCGGCCTTTCCGAACAGGCCCTGCGGGCGCAGCGCCAGCACGAGCACGAGCAGGCCGAAGGAGACCATGGATTTGATCGCAGGCGACACGACAAGGCTTGCGACCGCTTCGGCGACCCCGATCAGCAGGCCGCCGGCAAGCGCGCCGGTCATGGAGCCCAGGCCGCCGATAATGACGATGGTGAAGGCAAGCAGGGTCAGGGTCGGCGCGAGCATGGGCGTCATGTCGGTCAGCGCCATCATGATCGCGCCGGCAACGCCCACGCAGGCCAGCCCCAGACCGAAGGTGATCGCGTAGAGGCGCTTGACGTCGAGACCCACGACTGCGGCGCCGGTCAAATTATCGGCCGCCGCGCGGATGGCGACGCCGGTCAGCGTGAAGCGGAAGAAGGCGAAAAGCGCAGCGGCGGCGGCAAGGGCGGCAAGCGCGCCATAGACACGGACCTTGTCGATGAGAAGGCCGCCGAGCGTGTAGGATTCAAAGGAATAGGGCAGGTCCACATGTTTCGATTCAGGCCCGAACACAAGCAGCAGGCCATTGGTGATGACCAGCGCCGCGCCAACCAGCAAAATGAACTGTTCGTGCTGCGGCCGCGTGACAAAGGGCTGGATCATGATGCGCTGCATGCCGTAGCCGAGCACAAAGAACGCAAGCGCCAGCGGCACGGTCGCAAGAATCGGATCGAGACCGGCAAGGGCGAACAGAACGAAAGCGCAATACATGGCGAGCACGGCGAATTCGCCATGGGCGAAATTGACCACGCGCACGACGCCGAAAATGACCGACAGGCCAAGCGCCATCAGCCCGTAGACGAGGCCGGACAACACGCCCTGGAGCAGGACTTCGGCATAAAGGGTGTAGGACATCGGAGCCCGTCACGACGCGCTGTTAAGGAAACCGCGCGCGCGCCCCACGCTCGGGCGGGGCGCGCAATCAGACTTGTGCTTATTTGCGGCCCTGCCAGGCCGGCAGCGGGAGGACCGGCTTTGCAACCGCAAAATCGGCGGGATAGACGACGGTCGGTTTCTGTCCGAGGTTCTGGATGACGACGGAGACGATGTTGGGATTGTCGCCCTTCTCGTTAAAGGCGATCGGCCCGCCGGTCATCACATGTTCCTTGATGTTGGAGGCCTTGATCGCCTTGGTCAGCGTTTCGCCGTCGCTTGCGCCGGCGCGCTTGAAGGCGTCGGCGGCCACCAGCAGCGCCTCGAAGGTGAAGCCCGCGTTGAAGCCGTCGAGATCGAAGCGGTTCTTCGGATTGGCGGCGGCAAACGAGGTCGCCAGCGCCTGGGTCATCGGCGACTTCACGTTGAGCCAGGGCAGGTTGTAAATATAATAATCGGCGTAGGGGCCGACGGCCTGGAAGAATTCCTCGTCGTAAAGGCCGGGCGAGCCCGGCGACATGATCGCCTTGGGCTGGAACTTCTGACGCACCATGTCGCGGGTCAGCTTGATGGCGTCGCCGGCGCGGGTGACGACCAGCAGCAGATCCGGATTGATGCCGCGCACCTTGGCGACCTCGACGGAGAGATCCTGCGCCTTGGGATCGTAGGCGATGGTCTCGACGATCTTGAAGGGCATGTTCAGCGTCGGGAATATCTTGGACATGGCCGTGGCCTGCGCGGTGCCGAACGTGTCGTTGGCGTGCAGGAAGACCGCCGTCTTGAAATCCATGCTCGTGGCCTTGGCGACCTCGCCGACGAGCTTGAGGCCCTGCGTGACGAGGCCCGGCCCGGACATGAAATTGCGGACGAGATATTGATAGCCCTGCGAGGTGAGTTGCGGGGCGGCGGCGATGTTGCAGATGAGCGGCACCTTGCGCTGCTCGCAGACCTGGGCGATCGCCAGCGTATTGCCGGATTCAAACGCGCCGATCAGGCAATGGGCGCCGTCGCCGATCGCCTTTTCCGCCTGCGTGCGCGACACGTCGTTTGAAGATTCAGTGTCGATGTGGACGATCTCGACATTATAGCCGAGGTCCGCCAGAACCTTCGGCGCGGCAAGCGCGCCGCGATAGCAGCTCTGGCCGGCCTGCGCGAAAAAGCCCGATCGCGGCAGCATCAACCCGATCTTGAGCGTCTTGGCCTGGGCGCGCACCACAGATGGCGCAGCGATCGCAGCGCTCGCGCCGGCCAGAAGACTACGACGGTCGATCCATCCGCTCTTGGCTTTCATCTTTCACTCCCCGCTTGTCGTTCCCGGAAGCGCGTTCGCCCCCGCGTGCGGCGCGCAATGGGCCGCACTGGCTGCGCACAAACATACAGACGGGGTTTTTGCGCGCAAGTCTCGGGAAGCAGGCGGCGGGGCCCGCGCGGCCGGTCACGTCTGCGGATCGTCGATCAGCGGATCGGGCCTGGCGATCAGCGTAAGCTGGGCCGTGTTTGCGATGACGATCTCGCGCCCCTGCGCTCCCACGCCGTGCGCGCCGAGCGCGGCGAAGGTCCGCGACAGGTTTTCCGGCGTCGTGCCGATATGGGCGGCAAGCTTGCGCTTGTCGAAGGGAAGGCGGAGCGCGCCGCCATCGCCTTTGGGCTCCATCTCGCGCAGGAGCCAATTGGCCAGACGCTCGATGGTCGGGCGGAACTTGCGGTCCTTCAGCTCCTTCAGAACACGCCGGTAATCGACCGCCAGGGCATGCATGATGGCGCGCCCGAACACGGGCTCCGCCTCGATAGCCGCCCGCACGGCGTCGGCTGGAATCATCAGGACGCGCGCGGGGCTGAGCGTGCGCGCGGAATTGAGATAGAGCATGTCGCGCACGACCGCCGCCATGATGAAGGCCGAGAAGGGCCGCAGCAACAGGAAGCCAAGCTCGTCGTCGTCGCGCTCCGAATAAAGCTCGATCAGACCGTCGAACAGGATGTACAGGAAATCCGGCCGGTCGCCCTCGCGGATCAATTCGACATGCGCGGGGAACCGCTGGAGCATGGCGCCGGCGACGAGTTCGTCGAAACGCGCTGGCGCCATGCCGCGAAACAGCGGCAGCGGCCGCACCTGATCGATGTCAGCCGATCGCAAACAGCTATCCTCCCCGAGCTTCCTGTTCCATGTCGCGCGCAGACAGGTCTTCCTGCGCCATGCCGGCGTAGACGCGCGCCATCTCGCGCATCAGAAACTGCGCGGGCACGTCATGAAACACGCCGTGATCCTCGACATATTGCATGAAGGCGCGGCCCGCGCCGTCGAAAGAATGCAGAAGCGCGTCCCGATGTCCGTCGAAATCGAGCGGTTTCACGCCGAGCTTTTCGCAGAGCGAGGCGTTGAAAGTCGGCGTCGCCTTGCGCCAGGCGCCGTCGACATGGACATGCGTGAAGCCGTGCCAGGTGAACAGGTCCGTGCCCATGCTTTCGCGCAGCTTGTCGGTGGTCAGATGATTGCGCACATCGGCGAAACCGACGCGCGCGGGAATGCCGTGAACGCGGCAAACCGCAGCATAAAGCGCCGCCTTGCCGACGCAATAGCCATTGCCGGCGGCCAGCACGCTGGAGGCGCGAAAAGTCTCGAGCGTGCGCATGTTGACGTAGGGGTTGTAGCGAATGGCGTCGCGCACGGCCTTGTAGAGAAGGCTCGCCTTTTCCCGCGCGCTTGCGCCTGCGGGCGCGTGTTCATGGGCAAAGGCCATGACGGCGGAATGTTCGCTGTCGATGTAGTCGCCGGGATCGAGATAGAGGCGGCGCTCTGACTCTGTGAGGGGATCGGTCATGCGCACAGTCTAATCAACCGTCCCCGATCATGACAAATGATCAGGGAATTGCTGCGCGGGATAATCGACCCGAACCAGAAACAGGCCGCCCGCCGGCGCAACCGCGCCGCAGCGCGCCCGGTCCCTTGCCTCCAGCGCCCGCTTCAGATCGTCCGCCGTCCATCTGCCGGAGCCGACATGTTCGAGCGAGCCGACCATGGAGCGCACCTGACGATGCAGGAAGGACAGCGCGCTGCACCGGATTTCGATCATGTCGCCATTGCATGCGACATCCAGTTTATCGAGCGTGCGCACGGGCGAGCTGGCCTGACATTCGGCGGCGCGAAAAGTCGTGAAATCATGGCGGCCGAGCAGCGCTTGCGCCGCCGCGCGCATGGCCTGTGCATCGAGTTTTCGCGCGACATGCCAGACATAGCCGCGCTCGTGCGTGGGCGGAGCGCGGCGGTTGAGAATGCGATAGAGATAATGGCGCCCGACCGCCGAAAACCGCGCCTCGAAATCCGGCGCAACCTGTACGGCCTCGACCACAGCCACCGGAAACATTCGCAGATGGGCGTTGAGCGCATCGCGCAGTTTATCGCCCCGCCAGGCGCGTTCGAGATCGACATGGGCGACCTGCCCCCTGGCGTGGACGCCGGCGTCGGTGCGGCCGGCCGCCTGGATTGGCGCGGGCGCGCCCGTGAGACGGAAAATCGCGCCTTCGACCGCCTCCTGCACGGCAAGGCCGTTGGCCTGCCGCTGCCAGCCGACGAAGGGGCGCCCGTCATATTCGATGGTCAGCTTGTAGCGGGGCATGGCGCTATCCCCGGCGCCGTTCGCCCCCTCCCCCTTGCGGGGCGAGGGAGGGAAGACGGACCGGGGCGCAGATGCACGCAATCATCCGAGCCTCGCGCCGGGTTCAAGCCGGGCGCCGCGCGAAAAATCGGCGAACGACATGGCCGCCTTGCCGCTGCGCTGGACCTCCAGAAGCTCGATCGCGCCCGTGCCGCAGGCAACGACGCCGTCGCCGATCAGCGTTCCCGGCGCGCCGGCGCCTTGGGCCATGCGCGCGCGCAGAACTTTCACACGGTCCGTCCCCCGGCCCAGATCGGCCGCAAACCAGGCGCCGGGAAAAGGCGACAATCCCCGCGCGAGATTGTGGACTTGCGCGGCGGGCAGCGAGAAATCGAGTTTCGCCTCGGCCTTGTCGATCTTGGCGGCATAGGTCGCGCCGGTTTCGGCCTGCGGCGCAAAGACAAGCGAACCGCGCGAAATCGCGGCCAGCGCGCGGATCATGAGATTGGCGCCGACGCCCATCAGCGCATCGTGCAACTGGCCCGCCGTCATGTCGGGG
The DNA here is from genome assembly GCA_047971685.1 of Rhodoblastus sp. Lineage (GTDB taxonomy): Bacteria > Pseudomonadota > Alphaproteobacteria > Rhizobiales > Beijerinckiaceae > JAJXWB01. The sequence continues at coordinate 23,642 of JBKDZW010000152.1, read as the reverse complement.
CCGATGGCGACTTTCTCGGCCATGCCGACCGGGCCGGTGTCCAGGCCCTCGTCCATCCGCATCGCCATGACGCCGGTTTCCGCATCGCCGGCCATGATGGCGCGCTGGATCGGCGCCGCGCCGCGCCAGCGCGGCAAAAGCGAGGCGTGCAGGTTGAAACAGCCGAGCCTTGGCGCATCCAGCACGGGCCTGGGCAGGATCAGCCCATAAGCCACCACCACGGCGCAATCGGCCTCGAGCGCGGCGAAGGCCGCCTGCTCCTCCCCGTTGCGCAGGCTTTTTGGCGTGCGCACGGGGATGGCGAAGCGTTCGGCGGCCTTGTGGACGGGCGAGAGGCGCAGATCCATGCCGCGCCCTGCCGGTTGCGGCGCGCGCGTATAGACGCAGGCGACCTCGTGGCCCTGGCCGATGATTTCCGTCAGGACGGGAACCGAGAAATCGGGCGTCCCCATGAAGACGACGCGCATGGCGCCAGCCTCACAATTCGCGGGGATCGTGAGCGGGATGGCCGGACTCGGCCGCCGCGCGGCGCGCGATCTTCTCGTATTTCTTCCAGACCCGCTCGCGCTTGAGGCGCGAGAGATGGTCGATGAACAACACGCCGTTCAGATGGTCGATCTCATGCTGGAGCGCCGTCGCCAGCAAGCCGTCGGCCTCGATCTCGTTCTCGCGGCCCTCGCGGTCGAGATAGCGCGCCCTGATGCGGGCGGGGCGCTCGACATCCTCGTAATATTCGGGGATCGACAGGCAGCCCTCCTGATAGACGCGCTTTTCCTCCGAGGACCAGACGACTTCCGGATTGACGAAGCAGACGGGCCGGGCCTCCTCGCCTTCCTTGGCGGTGTCGATCACGACGACGCGCCTGGGGATGGCGATCTGGATGGCGGCAAGGCCGATGCCGGGGGCGTCGTACATTGTCTCCAGCATGTCGTCCATCAGGCGCCTGATGTCGTCGTCCACCCGCTCGACGGGTTTGGAGACGAGCCGCAGGCGGGAATCCGGGATGCAAATGATGGGCTTGATCGACATAACGCTCAAATAAGCGCGGGCGCCGGCCCGGTCAAATGCGGACGGCCCGTGACCGCCGCCATTTGCCGGCGGCGCGCGCGGGGGGTAAAGCCCTTGCGGGAGGCATCCGGCAGATGTCCATATTGCGCGCATCGTAATGGCGGCGTGCGCAGACTATATTGACGGCAACGGGATAACTCCCCAACAGGCCGACGTGGTTCGGCCGCTGACAGGTTTGGAATGGGTATCGAACATCTGCTGGGCGGCGCCTCGCACGACCAGCTCGCAACGGAACGGGCCATCGCCGAATTCAGGGCGGGGCGGCCGGTCGTCGTCGAGACGGCGGGGGCGGGGCTGCTGGCTGCGCCCGTCGAAGGGTTGGACAGCGCGGGCGTGGCCGCGCTCGCGGGCCTTGCCGGCGGAACGGCGCGGCTCGTGCTTTCCGGGCCGCGCCTGCACAGGCTTGGCGCGCCGGACCGGGTTGCGGCGGCGCTTGCGCTTCCTGCGCCCGATCTCGCGGCGATCGCGCGCCTGACCTTCGGCGATGACGCCTCCCTCGACACAAAGCGCCTGCCGCTTGCGCCCGGCGAGGAAATGGCGCTGCGCCTGACGCATCTGGCCACCCTTTTGCCCGCCCTTGTCACCGTGCCGCTCGAGGCGGGCGGGCTGGCGGAAGCCCCCGTCGCGCGCGTTGCGGCGCAAGCCGTCGCCGGCTACGCCGCCGGCCGGAACGCCGCCCTGCACATCGTATCGCGCGCGAAAGTGCCGCTCGAGGGCGCGCCGCAATCGGAATTCGTGATCTTTCGCGGCGGCGAGGGCCTGCGCGATCAGGCCGCCGTCATCATCGGCCAGCCCGATTTTTCGCAAGCCGTCGCCGTGCGGCTGCATTCGGCCTGCCTGACCGGCGATCTCTTCGGCTCGCTGAAATGCGATTGCGGCGACCAGTTGCGCATGACCGCCCGCTCGATGGCCGAAAGCGGCGGCGGCGTGATCCTCTATCTCGACCAGGAGGGGCGCGGCAACGGGCTCGCCTGCAAGATCAAGGCATATCGCCTGCAAGCCGACGGGCTCGACACCTATGACGCCGACGAGGTTCTGGGCTTCGACCACGACCAGCGCGGCTTTGCGTTCGCCGCCGACATGCTGGCGCAGCTTGGCGTCTCGCGCGTGAAAATCCTCACCAACAATCCCAACAAGATTGCGGCGCTGGAAGCCGCCGGCCTCGACGTGGTCGCGCAGGAGCGCGTGATCGGGCGCTCGACCCCGCAAAACATCGGCTATCTCGCCGCCAAGCGAGACCGCGCCGGCCATGCCTTCGATGCCGAACTCCAGCCGCCGCGCGCCTGAGGCGGGCGGGCGCGGGCGGCGCAAGGGCGCGCCCGCAGGCTATCGGCAGGCGGGGGGCGTTTTCGCGCTGGCATGGCTTTTTCTGGCCTGGCCCTGGCTGTCGGGGCAGGTGACCATTCCCTGGGACGCCAAGGCGCATTTCTATCCGCAGCTCGCCTTTCTGGCGCGCGCGCTCGGCTCGGGCCAGAGCCCGTTCTGGACACCTAATATCTTCGACGGCTGGCCGCAGATCGCCGATCCGCAATCCCTGATTTTCGCGCCGGTCTTTCTGGTCGCCGCCCTTCTGGGACCAACGCCCTCGTTCCAGCTTGCCGACGGCGCCCTGTTCGCCATGCTGGCGCTCGCAGGGCTCGGCGTTTTTCTCTATGCGCGCGACCGCGGCTGGCGGGCGGAAGGCGCGCTCGTCGCCGCCATTGCGCTTGCCTTCGGCGGCTCGGCCGCCTGGCGGCTACAGCATGTCGGGCAGGTGACAAGCCTTGCCTGGTTTCCGCTCGCCTTGTTCGCGCTGGCGCGCGCGCTCGACCGGGGGTCGGCGCTCTGGGGGGCGACGGCCGGCGTTCTGGCGGGTCTGATGGTCGGCGGGCGCGATCAGGTCGCCTGGCTACAGGCGCTCGTCCTGGCCGGTTTCGTCGCCCATCGCCTGTTGGGCGGGGCCTCGCCCGCAGCAACCGCGCGGTCTTTTATCGCGCCGCTGACGGCGGGCTCTCTTGCCGGGCTTGTGGTTGCCGGCGTTCCCGTTCTCCTGTCGGCGCTGCTGGCTGCAAGCTCCAACCGGCCGGAGATCGTATTCAGCGAGGTCGTCAAGGGCTCGCTGCATCCGGCCTCGTTGCTGACGGCCTTTGCGCCCGATCTCTACGGCGTCGCCGGGCCGCTTGCCTATTTCTGGGGGCCGCCGTCGCCGGACTGGGGGCCGACCGGGCTGTTTCTGGCGCGCAACATGGGCGAGGTCTATATCGGCGCGCTGGCGCTCGCCGCCGTCGTCGCTGCGGGATTGCCGCTGCGCGGCGGCGACCGGGACGCGCGGTTTTTCGCCATCGCCGCCCTGCTGCTGGGGCTTTATGCGCTCGGGCGCTACACGCCGGCCTTCGATATCCTGTTCCATCTGCCGGGCGCGGGCCTGTGGCGGCGGCCGGCGGACGCTACCTTTCCACTCTGCGCGCTGGCCGCGCTGCTTGGCGGCTACGGCGTCCACCGGCTGGCTTGCGGCGAGACGCGCTGGCGGCCGGCGCTTGTGGGGCTGGCGCTGGCGCTGGCGTTTGGCGGCTGCGTTGCGGTTGCGTTGTGGAAGGGCAAGCTGGCGCAGGCCATGCCGCCGCTGGCGCTTGCCTGTGGCGTTTTCGTTCTCGCATTTCTCCTGCTCGGCTGGATCGCGCGCCGCGCCCGTGCGCGGCCCTGTCTGGCGATTGCGCTCGTCGGCCTGTTCAGCGCGCTCGATTTTCGTATCGGCTCAGGGCCGAACGAGTCGACGGCGCTGCCGCCGGCCAATTTCGATTTTTTGCGGCCGGGCACGAAAAACACGACGATCGCCCTGTTGCGCGAAAAACTCGCCGCCGCCGCCGCCGACGACCGGCGCGACCGCATTGAGCTTGCCGGCATCGGCTTTGACTGGCCGAACGCCTCGCTGCCGCACGATTTCGACCATAGCCTTGGCTATAATCCGCTGCGGCTGGCGCTGTTCGAGAATTTCACCGGCGCGGAGGACACGGTCGGCCTGCCCGAGCAGCGCACCTTTTCCAAGGCTTTTCCGTCCTATCGCTCGATCGCCGCCGATCTCACGGGCCTGCGCTTTATCGCCACCGGCGTTCCGATCGAGGACATCGACCGGAGCCTGAAGCCCGGCGACCTGAAATTCATCGCGCGCACGGCGGACGCCTGGATCTACGAGAACCCGCGCGCTTTTCCCCGCATCTTCGTGGCCACGCAAGCCATCCGCGCGGATTTCGATGCGATCATGAAAACAGGCCAATGGCCGCAGGCCGATTACCGCACGAGCGTCCTTCTGCCGTCAGGCGACGACCGAGAGGCGCGGCGGCCGGGAAGCGCCCGCTTTCTGGCCTATCGAAACACCCATGTCGCGGTGGAGGCCGAGGCGCCCGACGGCGGCTGGCTGGTGCTCAACGATATCTGGCATCCCTGGTGGACCTGCACGCTCGACGGCGCGCCCGCGACAATAGAACGCGCCAATGTCGCGTTTCGCGCGGTGCGCCTGCCGCCGGGCCGTCACAGGCTCGATTTCCGCTTTTCTCCGTTTACCTCGATCTGGCGCGCAGGCGCAGGCGGCCTTGCCAACATATCCGCTTCTCCCTAAATCGCTGGAAGTCCGGCGGCCGCCTCGCTCTGGGGTCGCCGGCTTGTTCGACCAATTGCTTGAGGCATGAAAAAGAACGACGCCACAGCCGCGCCCCGCATGACGCCCCCGGACGCCGGCGATGCGCCTTCAGGCGACACGCCCTCAGGCGATAAAACTTCAGGCGATAAAGCTTCAGGCGATAAAACCTGGAGCGAACGGCGGGCGATGATCGCCGGCCGCAAGCGCCTGTTCGACCGCAAGCATCTGGGCCGGACGATCGGCGCGATCCTGTCGATCGGCATTTTCATCCTGTCGGTTTTCGTGCTGGTGCGCGTCGCCGCCAATCTCGACATCTCCGCCCTGCGCGCCGCCATCGCCGCCACGAGCGCGGAACAGATCGCGGCGGCCTGTTTTCTGGCCTGCGTCTCCTATCTCGCGCTCACCGGCTACGACGCGCTGGCGCTGCGCCACATAGGCACGCACGTGCCCTATCGCGTGACCGCGCTCGGCTCGTTCACCAGCTACGCCATTTCGTTCACGCTCGGCTTTCCGCTGATTACAGGCGGCGCCGTGCGCTACTGGATTTATTCGCGCGCGGGCCTGACGGCGGGCAAGGTGGCGAGCCTGACGGTGGCGGCGGGCGTCACCTTCTGGCTCGGCATGGCCTTTGTCGGCGGCGTCAGCATGCTGGTGCGCGCGGAAGCCATTTCCTGGATCGACAATCTGCCGGCGCGCCTCAACGCCTTTATCGGCATCGGCATATTGCTGGCGATTGCGGCCTATGTCGGGTGGGTTTCCATCGCGCCGCGCCGTGTGCGGGTGCAGGGTTTTCGTCTGCGCCTGCCCGGAGCGCTCGTCACCCTCGGGCAGATGACGCTCGGCGTCATCGAACTCTGCGCTGCGGCGGGCGTACTCTACGTGCTCCTGCCCAAGGGCGCCGCAATCGACTTCCTGAGCTTTGCGGCGACCTATGTGCTCGGCTGCATTCTCGGCATCGCCAGCCATGCGCCGGGCGGCATAGGTGTGTTCGAGGCGACCATGCTGCGCTTTGTGCCCACGCCCAGCACGGCCTCGATGATCGCCTCGCTGCTCTTGTTCCGCATCATCTATTATCTCGCGCCCTTCGTTTTCGCGCTGGCGCTTCTGGGCGCCAACGAAGGATTGCGGCGCTGGAACGCGCTGCGCAAGGTGATGGAATCAAGCCGCCGCGAGGATTATTGAAGGGGCCACAGAGCAGAAGCGCCCTACGGCCTGCCTCAACGCATCTGTGAAACGCAAAAGTCTGCAACTTTTGCGGGATATGCTGGTTGTTTTCAACGCATATCCGAAACGCAGAAGCCTCCGACTTTTGCGGGATATGCTCAATCCATCTCGCCGCCGTCGCTCAGAAAGTCGGAAGCGGACAGGACGATCTTGCGGTCGAGATCGCCGATCTTCTTTTCATCCTTGTCGCCATAGGGCGCGGCGGCGAGCAGGCAGCGGATGATTTCGAGCCGCGTACGGCGCTTGTCGTTGGCGCGCACCACAACCCAGGGCGCGGCGGCGCTGTCGGAGCGCGCGAGCGTCCGCTCGATGGCGTGCGAAAAATCGTCCCATTTGTCGATCGCCTCATAATCGAGCTCGGACAATTTCCAGCGCTTGAGCGGATCGTGATGGCGCGCATGCAGGCGCTTCATCTGCATTTCCCGGCCGATGGTCAGGAAGAATTTGACGATGCGTACGCCGTCGCGCGCCAGCATGTGCTCGAAATCGGGCACGCGATGGAGGAAGGTTTTCGCCTGATCGTCGGTGGCGAAACCGAACACGGGCTCGACGATGGCGCGATTGTACCATGAGCGGTCGAAGACGACGATCTCACCCCTGGCGGGCAGATGCGGCACATAGCGCTGAAAATACCATTCGTCGATTTCGCGCGGCGTGGGTTTGGGGAGCGCGACGATGCGCGCCTTGCGCGGATTGAGATGCTGGGTGAGGCGCGCAATGGCTCCGCCCTTGCCGGCGGCGTCGCGCCCCTCGAAAATAATGACGATGCGCTCGCCTTGATCTTCCACCCAGTCGAGCAGTTTCAGCAATTCGATCTGCAAGCGCTTCAATTGCTTGTCGTAGACATCCAGATCGAGTTTCTCGTCATAGGGAAAGCCGCCGGAGCGCAAGGCGGCCTTGTCGATCTCCTTCGACAATTTCGGCGCGTCGATTGCAAAAGCCTTTACGGCCTTTGCGGCTTTGGTTCGCTGGGTCGTCTTCCGGTCGCTCATGGCTTATGAGCATAAATCAAAGGAAGGCCCCTGCAAGAGATGAACACGAGACCCGGACAAGCCGGCGAAGACGCCGTCGAAGCGCTGGTCAACGCGCTGCCCGATCCCGTTCTCGTCGTTCGGCCCGATCTCAGCGTGAGCGCCGTCAACGCTGCGGCCAAAAAATTGCTGCCGGCGTTGCGACGTAACGAATTGCTGGTCGTGTGCGGCCTGCGGACACCAGATGTGCTGGATGCGGCAGCAAGGGTTTTCAAGACGGGCGAGACGCAGACCGCCGTCTGGCTCGACCGCTTCCCGATCGAGCGCCATTACGAAATTCATCTGGCGCCGGCGCGCTTCGGCGCCGAACCGAATTGCGTCGTCACCCTGCACGACGTGACCGAAAGCCGCCGCATCGAGCGCATGCGCTCCGATTTCGTCGCCAACGCCAGCCACGAATTGCGCACCCCGCTCGCCTCAGTGCTCGGTTTTATCGAGACATTGCAAGGCCCCGCCAAAGACGATCCCGCCGCGCACGAAAAATTCCTGGCCATCATGGCGGAGCAGGCGCGGCGCATGGCGCGTCTGGTCGGCGACCTCCTGTCGCTGTCGCGGATCGAACAAAACCTGCACATCCGGCCGCAGGGCGCTGTCGACCTGCGCGCCATCGCCATCGAGATCATCAATGGATTGCGCTCGCTGGCGGCCGAGAACGAGGTCGACTTGCGGCTGGCGGCGGGCGAGCCGGTTTTCGTGCGCGGCGAACGCGACGAATTGCTGCGGCTGGCGGAAAACCTGATCGAAAACGCCATCAAATACGGCGCCCCATCGCCCGTCGACATTGCCGTGGAGATCAGGGACGGCCAGGGCCGCCTCGTCGTCGCCGATCACGGGCCGGGGATAGGCGCGGAGCATCTGCCGCGCCTGACCGAACGTTTCTACCGCGTCGACGCCGGGGCAAGCCGCGCCAAGGGCGGCACGGGGCTGGGGCTGGCGCTGGTCAAACATATTGTCGCGCGCCATCGCGGCCGGCTGTCGATCGATTCCGAAATCGGCAAGGGGGCGCGGTTTTCCGTGTCGCTCGATCTGGCGGTCCCGCAAGAGACCCGCGCGTAAAACAAAAGAGCGGACCCGCAGGCCCGCTCGCTTTGCTTTTCGATGAGCGTGAATTCAGCGGGCGCGGCGGCGAACCTGGGCCGGCTGATAGGCGATGCGCGCGTGATATGTGCAATAAGGGCCTTCGCCGATGGGCGAATCCGCGCCGCAATAGCGGAAGTCGGGCGAGGAGGGGTCGCCCAGCGGCCAGCGGCACGTCGACTCGCGCAATTCCATAATGGTCACGCGCTCCGACATGGGAATGACGACTTCCTCCAGTTGCGCCCTGGGCCGGGGCGGCGCCTCGACGACGCGCGAGGTCAGCGCATAGGCGAGATTGCCGCGCATGATCGGCACATGGGTGCGCGGCGCGGACGACGAGGGCGTGCGGATCGGCTTGGCGGCGCGCGGACGCGGCGCCGTCTGGCCCGGCGCTTTCGCGCGTCCGCTCAGGCCAAGGCGATGAACCTTGCCGATAACCGCGTTCCGCGTAATGCCATTGGAAAGTTCCGACGCTATCTGGCTGGCGCTCAGGCCTTCGAGCCACAGTTTACGCAGAAGCTCCACGCGCTCGTCAGTCCAGGACATGAAGTCCTCCTTGAATTCCTGGGTCCGCAATTTCAGTCCAAAAGAACAAGCGCCCAGACGCCGAAGCATCTGATCTGGAATCGGAATCCATCACGGGCGCCGTATATTCGGCGCCGTGGACGCATCGCACTCCTGGAAGGTCCGCCGCACGAGATGTCGTAGTCGACGAAGGGGACGCTACACTAGCTGTTGAATCGTGCGCAAGAGTCCCCCGTCACACAACCATGTTTTCAACAGGAGATGGCGGGATTGAGTCCAAGCGGGCCGCCCGGCCATTATTTGACCTTGGCGCGACAGAAACGTAACATTGCACCCGCGCTGCCGCCCGAAGGGGCGGCAGTTTGCGTTAAAGCGCCGGCGCGCCGCGCGGATGCGTGAGCAGGCTGGCATACCGGTTTTGCTTCGTATTCAACGCGGTTCCTCTTCGGAGGAGCGATTTTAACAGGGCCAGACAGAGGAGATCGAGACCCGTGACTTCCGCCCTTATTCCGACCTATGCGCGCGCCGACCTCGCCTTCGAGCGGGGCGAAGGCTCCTGGCTGGTGTCGGTCAAGGGCGAGCGATATCTCGATTTCGGCGGCGGCATTGCGGTCGCCTCGCTCGGCTATTCCAATCCGCATCTGATCGACGCGCTGACGCGGCAGGCCGGCAAGCTCTGGCACACCTCCAATCTCTACCAGATCCCGGAAGGCGAGATGCTTGCGCGCCGTCTGGCGGACGCTTCGTTCGCCGACATGGCCTTCTTTACGAATTCCGGCGCCGAGGCGCTCGAATTCGCGGTCAAGACGGCGCGCAAATACCAGGCCTGCGAAGGCCATCCCGAGCGCTTCCACATCGTCACCTTCGAGGGCGCCTTCCACGGGCGCACGCTGGCGATGATCGCGGCTGGCGGAAACCCGAAATATATCGAGGGTTTCGGCCCGAAGGTCGCAGGCTTCGACCAGGTTCCCTTCGGCGATCTCGATGCGGTCAAAGCCGCCACAGGCCCGCAGACCGCCGCCATCCTGATCGAGCCGATCCAGGGCGAAGGCGGCATAAGGGCGGCCGATCCGGCATTCCTGCGCGCCTTGCGCGCGCTGTGCGACGAGCGCGGCCTCATGCTCGTCTACGACGAGGTGCAGACCGGCGTCGGACGCACGGGAAAATTTTTCGCCTATGAACTTTCCCGCGTCGCGCCCGACATTCTCGCTTTCGCCAAAGGCATCGGCGGCGGCTTTCCGCTCGGCGGATGCCTTGCGACCGCGCACGCCGCCAAGGGCATGACGGCGGGCACGCACGGCACGACCTATGGCGGCAATCCGTTGGCCATGGCGGTCGGCAACGCCGTGCTCGACATCGTGCTTGGCGCGGGCTTTCTGGAGGACGTCGCGCGCAAGGGATTGTTCCTGCGCCAGCGGCTCGCCGAATTGCGCGACCGCCATCCCGCCATCATCGCCGGCCTGCGCGGCGAGGGATTGATGATGGGCGTGCAGACGAAAATTCCGGTCGGCGAATTCGTCGCGGCGGCGCGCAATGCGCATCTCCTGACGATACCGGCGGCCGAAAACGTGGCGCGGCTGCTGCCGCCGCTCAACATAACGCAAGACGATCTTGCAGAAGGCGTGCGGCGCCTGGAGGAGGCTTGCGTGACGCTCGAGAAAGCGCACGCCCAACAAGGAGCCGCGGTATGAGCGCGCGCGTTCGGGCAGGAAAGGTCCGCTCTTTCCTCGACCTCGACCAGATTTCGGCGTCCGAACTGCGCCGCATTCTCGATATTGCCGGCAAATTGAAGAAAGACCGCGCCGCCGCGAAAAAATCGCCGGAAAAACCCTTCGCCGGAAAATCTCTGGCCATGATCTTCGACAAGCCGTCGACGCGCACGCGCGTGTCCTTCGATCTCGCCATGCGCGAACTCGGCGGCGAGACGATCATGCTGACGGGCGCGGAAATGCAATTGGGGCGCGGCGAGACCATCGCCGACACGGCGCGCGTGCTGTCGCGCTATGTCGACGCCATCATGATCCGCATTCTCAGCCAGGACGACCTGGAAGAGCTTGCGCGCCATGCAAGCGTGCCGGTCATCAACGGCCTCACCAAGCAGAGCCATCCCTGCCAGGTGATGGCCGACGTGATGACGTTCGAGGAGCATCGCGGGCCGATCGCCGGGCGCACGATCGCCTGGACGGGCGACGCCAACAATGTGCTGGCAAGCTGGGTTCAGGCGGCCCAGCGCTTCCGGTTCCAGATCAATATCGCAAGCCCGAAGGAATTGTCGCCGCCGCCTGCCCTGATCGACTGGGCGCGCAAGAACGGCGCGAAGGTGGAGCTGACGCGCGACCCCTACGAGGCCGTCAAAGGCGCCGATTGCGTGGTCACCGATTGCTGGGTGTCGATGGGCGATCTCGACGAGACGCACCGACACAATCTGCTTGCGCCCTATCAGGTGAACGCGCGGCTGATGGCGGCTGCAAGCAAGGACGCGGTCTTCATGCATTGCCTGCCCGCCCATCGCGGCGAGGAAGTGACCGACGACGTGATGGACGGGCGCCAGAGCATCGTCTTCGACGAAGCGGAGAACCGCCTGCACGCGCAAAAGGGCGTGCTTGCCTGGTGTCTCGAGGCGGGCCGATGAAAGGCGAAAGCCGCCCGGTTTCAGACGCCGCCATCGACGACGTTGTCCTGCCGTTCGCCGTCGAGGCGCTCGACCTGCGCGGACGGCTCGTGCGGCTGGGGCCGGGGATAGATTCCATCGTCCAGCGTCACGGCTATCCCGCTCCCGTCGCGCGCCTGCTTTGCGAGGCGGCCGCGCTGACCGTGCTGCTCGGTTCGGCGATGAAGCAGGACGGCCTGTTTCAATTGCAGGCGCGCACCGAGGGCGCAGTCGACATGATCGTCGTCGATTTCGATACGCCCGACAGATTGCGCGCCTTCGCCCGGTTCGACGCCGCGCGGCTGGCGGCGGCCGAGGCCGAAGGCAAGACAGGCGGCGCCGAGCTTCTCGGGCGCGGCCATCTGGGCCTCACCGTCGATCCCGGCGGGTCGGGCAATCGTTATCAGGGCGTCGTCGCGCTCGAAGGCGAGGGGCTGGAGCGGGCGGCGCACCATTATTTCGAGCGCTCCGAGCAAATCCCGACCGTGGTGCGGCTGGCGGTCGGCGAAATCGTCACGGCTGCGGGCGCGCATTGGCGCGCGGGCGGGCTCATCGTGCAATTTCTGCCGGAATCGGAAGACCGGCGCCGCCAGGCCGACCTTGCGCCGGGCGATGCGCCGGCCGGGACGCTGCCCCCCGAACCCGACGAAGACGAGGCGTGGACCGAGGGCCGTGCGCTTGCCGGAACGGTCGAGGCGCACGAATTGATCGACCCCTCGCTGTCGGGCGAACGCCTGCTGTTTCGTCTGTTCCACGAACGCGGCGTGCGCGTGTTTCCGCCTGCCGACGTGCGCGACCAGTGCCGCTGCTCGACCGCCTCGATCCGCACCATGCTGCAACGCTTCACGGCGCAGGAGCGCGCCGACATGGTGGGCGAGGACGGCAAGATCGGCGTGACCTGCGAATTCTGTTCCGAAAAGCGCGAGTTCGATCCGAAGGAATTCGATTAATCGCCTGCCGCCGCGCAAGCCGACAGCGCCGCCTTGTCGAGCCGCGCCACCTTGTCGACCGGACTTCGATCGAGAACCATCCCGGATTCGTCGGCCGCCTCCTGCGGTCGCCAGATGCGTAAATTGTCGAACCGCGCGGTCAGGGCCTCGCCGTTTCGCGCAAGCGTCAGATCGACGCCGCCGCCATCGCCCTCGACATGACAACGGGCGAGGCGCCCTCTGAATTTTCTGCATTCGCCGTTGCTGACGAATTTTCGGGCGGAGCCGACGAGATGGGCGACGAGATGTTGTTCGAGGCGCGGCTTTCCATTTTCGACGCGGATGGCGAGCCTGATCGCAATATCGCGAATACGCTGCGCCTTGTTGGCGGCCAGATGGGCTGCATCGTAAACCCGCGCAAAGCAGATCGCGCGGGCCTGCGGCGCCTCGGCGCTGAAGCCCGTCTCCAGAAAGCGATCCCAGTCGGCGGCGCGCGCGCCCGAGGCCGCGCCGCAGAAAACCAGAACAAGACAGAGTTTTCGCATACGAAACCTCCTCTGGCGCGCAGTCCATGGTCCTTCGCGCAAGAACTACCCGGAAAGCTCGTTCTTCAGCCGCCGCATGAAGGCCACGCATTCCGCGATCTGCGAGATCTCGACATATTCGTCGGCCTGATGGGCCTGCTCGATCGAGCCGGGGCCGCACAGAATTGTGGGCACGCCGTGCATCTGGAACTGACCGGCCTCGGAGGCGTAGGGCACGGCGACCGGGCGATTGGCCTGTGCGAGGCGCAAGGCCAGCGTTTCGGCGAGCGAGCCGGGATCGGGCGCAAGCGCTGGTATCTCGACCTCGATTTCGGTTGCGATCCCGCAATCGGGAAAGCCCGCAAAGCGGCGCGCGGCGATCTCCTCGCAGACATGCGCGAACCTGTCGTGGGCCGAGCGCAGGGGCACGCCCGGCAGGCCGCGAAACTCCCACAACAAATTGCAGTCGCGCGCCATGATGTTGCGCGCCGTGCCGCCGTCGACAAGGCCGACATGCACGGTCGAAACAGGCGGGTCGAAGCGCTCGGAGCGCTCGGTTTGTTCAGCTATGTCGGCGCCGATCTTTTCGAGCGCCATCACCAGGCGCGCGCCGACATGCACGGCGCTCACGCCCTGATGCAATTTCGCCGAATGCGATTCATGGCCGCGTACGCGCGTGCGATAGGTGGAAACGCTTTTATGCGCATCGGCCACCTGCATGGAGGTGGGCTCGCCTACAAAGGCTGCCGCCGGGCGCGGCAGATCGGCGCCGAAGCGCCTGATGATGTCGAGCGAGCCGGCGCAGGTCGTCTCCTCGTCGTAGGACAGGAGAATGTGGATGGGACGCGACAGTTTCGCCGCCTGAAACTCGGGGATCATCGCCAGACAGATTGCGTCGAACCCCTTCATGTCGCAGGCGCCGCGGCCAAAGAAGCGATCATGCGTGCGGCGCAGGCGGAAGGGATCGCCGGTCCAGCTCTGGCCGGCCACGGGCACGACATCGGTATGGCCCGACAGGACAATGCCACCGTCGCCCGGCGCGCCGATCGTCGCCATGATCGCGGCCTTGTCGCCGGCGGCGTTGGGCGCGCGGACGAAGGGCACGCCGAGACGACGCAGATAGGTCTCGACGTAATCGATGATCGCGAGATTGGATTTGGAACTCTCGGTGTCGAAGGCGATGAGATCGGCTGCGATCTCGAGTGCGCGCTCAACCGTCGTATCTGCGCGCGTCGCAGGAACGCTCAATGCAGAACCTTCCGGCTGAAGGGGGAATCCAGCGAAAAGGCGGGGATTTCGACATCGAAGGCGCGGCCGTTCTCGTCGACCATGCGATAGGTTCCCGCCATGATCCCCGACGGCGTCGTCAACGGACAGCCCGAGGTGTAGCGAAAGGCGCCGCCGGGCTTCAAAATCGGCTGCTCGCCGACGACGCCCGACCCCTTGACCTCCTCGCTGCGCCCCCGATCGTCGGTGATGATCCAGTGGCGCGTCATCAGTTGCGCGCTCAAGGCGCCGAGATTGGCGATCTCGATCGTGTAGGACCAGACGTATCGACCCGCGTCGGGTTCCGATTGCTCGGCCAGATAATCGGGCAGAACCGTCACCTGGATATCGTGTGTAAGCGCCCTGTACATGAAGCGATTATAGGCGCGACCGGCGCAATTAACCAGCCGCGCCGGCTTGAAAGCCGGCTCGCTCAGGTCTGCGCGGCCTTTGCGGCCTGCCGCACGTCCTCGATCAGATCCTCGACGTCCTCGAGGCCGACAGACAGGCGCAGCATGCCCTCGGAGATCCCCATTTTCGCACGCACGTCGGCGGAAAGACGCTGATGCGTCGTGGTCGCGGGATGAGTGACAAGGCTCTTTGCATCGCCCAGATTGTTGGAAATTTTCACGATGCGCAGCGCATTGGAAAAGCGGAACGCGGCCTCCTTGCCGCCCGCAAGATCGAGCGCGACGACGGTGCCGCCGCCCGCCATTTGCCGTTTCGCCAGATCGTGTTGCGGGTGATCCTTGCGGAAGGGATACAAGACCCGCGAAACGCCCGGCAGCTCGGCCAGCGCGTCCGCGATGCGGGCAGCGCTGGCGTTCTGGTGCATGACGCGCACAGGCAGGGTCTCCAGGCCCTTCAGCATCACCCAGGCGTTGAAAGGCGAGAGCGCCGGGCCGGTCTGGCGCAGGGGATTGTGGAAATTCTCCTCGATCATTCCGGCGGAGGACAGGATGACGCCGCCCAGACAGCGGCCCTGCCCGTCGATGTGCTTGGTTGCGGAATAGACGACGACATCGGCGCCGAGCGCCAACGGCTGTTGCAGCAAGGGCGTTGCAAAGACGTTGTCGACGACGAGTTTCGCGCCGCCCTCATGCGCGATTTTGGCTATCGCGGCTATGTCGAGGATTTCGAGTTGCGGATTGGTGGGGCTTTCCAGAAAACAGACCCTGGTGTTGGGCCGCATGGCCGCGCGCCATTGATCGAGATCGGCGCCGTCGACCAGGGTGGAGGCGACGCCGAAGCGCGGCAACCATTCCTCGACGACGTAGAGACAGGAGCCGAACAGGGCGCGGGCGGCCACGACATGATCGCCTGCGCGCACGAGAGCCATGAGCGCAGCCGTCACGGCGGCCATGCCGCTGGCCGTGGCGCGCGCAGCCTCCGCGCCTTCCAGCAGCGCCATACGCTGCTCGAACATCGCCACGGTCGGATTGGAGAAGCGCGAATAGATGAAACCCGGATCCTCGCCCTTGAAGCGGGCTTCGGCGGCTTCGGCGGTGTCGTAGACGAAGCCCTGCGTCAGAAAGAGGGCTTCCGAAGTCTCGCCGAATTGCGAGCGCAGCGCGCCGCCGTGAACGAGGCGGGTGGCAGGGCGCAGTTTCAATGGTTTATCGGATCGGTTCATGACAATCGTTTCTCCAAACGGCCGAAGCCGTGCGGGCGAAAGAACGGGATTCCCTGAGGAGAAAGCCCGGCCTTTTAGTCCCTTGTTTTACGTGGCGGGCAAGCCGGCCGGCTCAAATGACCACATGAAACCTGTACAGAGCGCCGGGCTTGGCGTCAACGCGCCGATCCGATAGCAGAACGGACGGGTTTTCCCGGGGAGCAGCAGATGAATATCGCGATCTGGCCGGCGCAACATATCCGCGCCGCCTTCGAGAAGGGCTATGTCGCAGCGCAGGCCGCGCCGGACGCCGATCAGGTGCAGCCGGCAAGCCTCGACCTGAGGCTCGGCGCGAAAGCCTATCGCCTGCCGGCGAGCTTTCTGCCGGGGCCGGGCCGCACCGTCGAGCAGCGCCTGCGCGATCTGGCGACCCACGAGGTCGATCTGTCGCGCCCGACCGTGCTTGAGCGCAATTGCGTGCATATCGTGCCGCTGATGGAGAATTTGCGCCTGCCGGAGACGGTGGATGCGCGCGCAAATCCAAAGAGTTCGTCGGGGCGTCTCGATATTTTCGTGCGGATCATCGCCGATGGCGCGGCGACCTTCGACGAAATACCGGCCGGTTACGAAGGGCCGCTTTACGCCGAAGTGGTGCCGCGCTCCTTTCCCGTGATCGCGCAGACGGGCTCGCGTCTCGCGCAAATCCGCTTCCGCGAGAAAGCGCCCGGCGCGCCGGCGGCGCGGCAGGTGGCCGTCACCATCGACCTCGATCCCGCCGGCAAGGAGGGCGGCGTCGTCGGGTTCCGTGCAAGGCGGACGTCGGGCCTCGTCGATCTCGCCAAGGTGGGCGTGCTGTCGCGCGCCGATTTCTGGGAGCCGATCGTCACCCGGCCCGACCGGCGCGATCTCGTGCTGGACCCGGACGAATTCTACATTCTGGCGTCGGGCGAGGCGGTGGCGGTCGGCGCCGAGGAAGCCGCCGAAATGATCGCCTACGATACGTCTGTCGGCGAATTGCGCTCGCATTATGCGGGCTTTCTCGATTGCGGCTTCGGGCTTGCGGAAGCCGGCGGCGCCGGATCGCGGCTGGTGCTGGAGGTGCGCAGCCATGACGTGCCCTTCCTGCTCGATCACGGCCAGCGGATCGCAACGCTCGTCTACGAACCCATGATCGCGCGGCCGGACATGCTCTACGGCAGCAGCCTCGGCTCCAATTATCAAGGCCAGCAGCTCAAGCTTTCCAAGCATTTTCGCTGATTTTCGGGGCGCCCGCCAACATGGGCCGCCCTGGAAACAAACCTGAGCCGTTTTAGAAAAAATATTGACTGACCAGCCAGTCAATATTATATTTCCTGCACGCCCGCCCCGCAAGATTGTTTCGCCATGCCACCCCACGCCATGCCGCCCCAGTCCGCCTCATCCTCTCCCGGCAAACGCCAGCGGGCCGCCGAGGCCAGACGGCGCGCCATTCTCGACGCCGCGCTCGAGGTTTTCGCCGCAGACGGCTTTTCTGCGGCGCGGCTCGACGACATCGCCAGCCGCGCGAAAGTCGCCAAGGGAACGCTCTATCTGTTTTCCAGGGACAAGCAGGATCTGTTCGAGCAGGTGGCGCGGGACGCCGTGACCCCCTTGCTGCAAGGCGTGACCGCGCTGACCACGCAGCCGGACCTGCCCTTCGCCGCCCTGCTTACCGGCCTCTATGGCATGTTCGAGACTCACGTTCTGACCACCAGCCGCCGCGAACTCATCCGTCTCGTCATTGCGGAAGGCGGGCGGTTTCCCGCGATTTCCGAATTCTATCATCGCGAGATCGTTTCGCGCGGCCTGCCGCTGATCGCCAACGCCGCCGCCCGCGCGCATGCGCGCGGCGAAATTTCGTCCGATATGCTCGTCCGCTTTCCGCAGATCGTGATCGCACCCCTGCTGACGGCCGGCGTCTGGCGCTGCCTGTTCGAGCCCTATCAGCCGCTCGATGCTCCGGGCATGCTGTCGGCCTATCGCGACATGCTGCTTGCTCCGGCAAACTCGGAAGCGAAAAAACCATGAGCGGCGCAAAGAAGGCCCTTGTCGTCCTCGTTCTTGCGCTTACAGGCGCCGCCTACTGGTTGTGGAGCAATCGCGCGCAGGACGCAGGCCCCCTCGTCCTGCAAGGCAATGTCGAGGTGCGCCAGGTCAATCTCGGCTTCAAGGTCGCCGGGCGCCTGAAGACGCTCGACGTGGACGAGGGCGCCCATGTGACGGCGGGCCAGAAACTCGGCTCGCTCGACAAGGTTTATTTCGAGGACAGTTTGCGCGAATTGCGCGCGCAGGCCGAAGCCGCCGCCGCCAGTTTCGCCAAAATGCAGGCCGGCAACCGGCCCGAGGAAATTGCGCAGGCCGAAGCCGCCGTCGTCGAGCGCGAGGCGGCGGCCGCCAACAGCCGGCTGGCGATCGAACGCGCGACGCGGCTGCTCAAGACCAACACCGGCACGCAGAAGGCCCATGACGACGCGCTCGCCGCCAATCGCCAGACGGAAGCGCAATTGCAATCGGCGCGGCAGGCGTTGGCGCTGATGAAGGCGGGCTTCCGCAAGGAAGACATCGAGGTTGCGCGCGCGCAATTGGCGCAGCGCCGCGCCCTGATCGAAATCGCGGAGCGCCAGCTTGCCGACGCCGATCTTTTCGCGCCGAACGATGGCGTCGTGCTGAGCCGCGTGCGCGAACCCGGCGCCATACTCGGGGCGGGCGAAACCGTTTTCGTGCTCAGCCTGACAAGTCCGGTCTGGGTGCGCACCTATGTGTCGGAACCCGATCTCGGCAACGTCCGGCCGGGCATGCCGGTCGTGCTGACGACGGACACGCCCGGCCTGAAGCCGCTCAAGGGCAGGATCGGCTTCATTTCGCCGACAGCCGAATTCACGCCCAAGACGGTCGAGACGCGCGAATTGCGCAGCGCGCTCGTCTATCGCATCCGCATCGTCGCCGACGACCCGGACGGCGTCTTGCGGCAGGGCATGCCGCTGACGGTGTCGCTGGCGCAAGACGCGCAGACCCGCAAGAGCGCTGCGCGATGACGGCGCCGCTCGTCGTCATAGAGGGTCTGTCGAAAGTCTTCTCGCCCGAAGCGCCCGCCGCCATCGCGGCGCTGACGACGCAGATCAAGCCAGGGCAGGTGACCGGCCTCGTCGGTCCCGACGGCGCAGGAAAGACCACCCTGATGCGGCTGATCGCGGCGCTGCTCACGCCGAGCGCCGGACGCATCGAAGTCGCCGGTCTCGATGTGGCGACGCAGGGACCGGCGATTCACGAGACCATCGGCTATATGCCGCAGCGCTTCGGCCTCTACGAAGACCTCACCGTGATGGAGAACCTGCGCCTTTACGCCGATCTGCGCGGTCTGCCCGACGCGAAACGCGCGGCCTCTTTCGAGCATCTGCTCTCCTTCACCGGCCTTGCGCGATTCGTGGATCGGCGCGCAGGCGCGCTTTCGGGCGGCATGAAACAGAAGCTCGGTCTTGCCTGCGCGATGCTGCGTTCGCCTAAACTGCTGCTGCTGGACGAGCCGAGCGTCGGCGTCGACCCGATCTCGCGGCGCGAATTGTGGCGCATGGTCTATCAGCTTGTCGACGAAGGCGTCGGCATTGTCTGGAGCACGGCCTATCTCGATGAAGCCGAAAACTGCGCCGAAGTGATCGTGCTGGAAGCGGGCCGCGTTCTCTATCAGGGCGACCCCAGGGCGATGACGGCGCGTATGGAAGGCCGCGTCTTTCACTTGCGCGGCGCAGGCGCGGCGCGGCGCGACATTCTCGCGCGTGCGGCAATGGCGGAAAACGTCATCGACGGCGTGATGCAGGGCGAGGCGCTCCGCCTGACCATGGCCGAAGGCGCGGGCGCGCCCGATCCCGCAGCGTTCGGCGCGCCGCCGCAGGCGTGCGTGAACCCGGTTACGCCGCGCTTTGAAGACAGTTTCGTCGCAGCGCTCGGCGGTATCCCCAAACGCACACTCGCCTTGCCCGCGCGTGAAACGAATGTGGCCGCGACCGATGCCGCGCCGGTCGAGGCGCGCGGACTGACCCGGCGCTTCGGCGTCTTCACGGCGGCGGACGGCATTGCCTTTCGTATCGAACGCGGCGAGATATTCGGCCTGCTCGGCCCCAATGGCGCAGGCAAATCGACAACCTTCAAGATGATGTGCGGCCTGTTGCGGCCAAGCGAAGGATCGGCGCTCGTCGATGGACTCGACCTCTACAAGGCGCCATCGGCGGCGCGCGCGCGGCTCGGCTATATGGCGCAGAAATTCTCGCTCTACGGCGATCTCTCGACGCGCCAGAACCTCGATTTTTTCGCCGGCGCCTATGGGCTTTCGGGCGCAAGACGGCGCGCGGCGGTCGAGCGCGTCATCGACATGTTCGATCTTGAACGCCATCTCAAGGCCAATGCAGGCGAACTGCCGCTAGGGTTCAAACAGCGTCTGGCCCTGTCCTGCGCAATCATGCACGAGCCGCCGGTGCTCTTTCTCGACGAACCGACATCGGGCGTCGATCCGATCACCCGGCGCGAGTTCTGGTCGACCATCAACGCCATGGTCGCACGCGGCATAACCGTCATGGTGACGACGCATTTCATGGACGAAGCCGAATATTGCGACCGCATCGCTCTCATCTATCGCGGCCGCTCCATCGCCATCGGCACACCGGAGGAATTGCAGTCTTCCGTCCGTTCGGCGGACCTGCCCGAGCCGACGCTCGAGGACGCTTTCATCAAGCTGGTTGAGGCAAGCGAACAGACGCAGGAAAAAGCCGCATGAGCGCGAAACTTGGCCGCGCGCGGCGCATTCGCGCGCTGATCGTCAAGGAAAGCCTGCAAGTCGCGCGCGATCCGTCGAGCTTCGTGGTTGCGGTCATTCTTCCGGCGCTTCTTCTGTTTCTGTTCGGGTTCGGCATTTCCTTCGATACGGCGCGCCTGAAGATCGGGCTCGTGCTGGAGGACCAGACCCCTGTCGCGCGCGACTTTGCAACCGCGCTCACCAATACCCGTTATTTCTCGGTGCGGGTTGCGCAGGACCGGCGCGCCTTCATCGACGATCTCTCCGCCGGCTCGATCAACGCCATCGTCACCCTGTCCGGCGATTTCGCAAACAGGCTGGCGCGCGGCGACACAGCCGCCATTCAGGTGGTGAGCGACGGCAGCGATCCGAATACCGCCTCTATGACGGCGGGCTATGTTCAGGGCGCCTGGCGCATCTGGCAGGCGCAGCGCGCGGCCGGCGCGACGCCGGGCGCAGGCGGCGTAGATGTCGAACCGCGTTTCTGGTTCAATCCCGAACTCGAAAGCCGCCGCGCCCTGGTGCCGGGCTCGATCTCGCTGATCCAGATGCTGATCGGCGCGCTTCTGACGGCGCTCGTAGTCTCGCGCGAATGGGAACGCGGCACGATTGAAGCGCTGCTGGCGACGCCGGTCGGCGTTTTTGAATTCATCATAGGCAAGCTCGTGCCGAATTTCGCGCTCGGCATGATCGCCATGGCGGTCTGCCTGCTCGCCTCGATCTTTGTTTTTCACATACCGTTGCGCGGCTCCCTTCTCGCGCTGATGGCGCTGACAGCGCTCTTTCTGACGGTTGCACTCGGTCTTGGCCTTTTCATCTCGACGGTTGCGCGCACGCAGTTTCTGGCCAGCCAGCTCGCCACGCTCGTGGCCTTTCTGCCTGGCCTCTATTTTTCCGGCTTCATGTTTGAAATCGCGGCCATGCCCGCACCGCTGCGCTGGTTCTCGGTCGTCGTGCCCGCAAAATATTACGTCACGGGATTGCAGACGATCTTTCTGGCCGGCGACATTCCAGCCGTTCTTCTGCCGGCCGGCGGCGCGCTGGCGCTGATGGCCGTAATCATTTTCGCGTTCACCGCCCGCAATACGAAACAGAAGCTCGACTGACATGGCCCCGACCCGGCTTTTCTCGCTCATCGTCAAGGAATTCCTGGCCGCCTTCCGCGATCCGCGGGGGCGCATGGCGCTGATCGCGCCGCCGATCATCCAGCTCTTTCTGTTCGCCTACGCCGCCACGCTCGAAGTCTCCAACGTGCCTATCGGCGTGCTCAATCACGATTGGGGCGCGCAATCCCAGCAATTGATCGCGCGTTTCGAGCGCGCCTCGGCGTTCTCCGAAATCCGCCGTTACGCCAGCGAGGCGGAGGCGCGCGCGGCCATCGACCGGCAGGAGGCCATGGTCGTGGTCGAAATCGGCCAGGATTTTTCGCGCAAGCTCGCCGCCGGGCAGGCGCCGTCCGTGCTCGTTCTGCTCGACGGGCGCAAGTCCAACAGCGCGCAGATCGTCAATTCCTACGTCTCGGCGATTGTCGCGCGATATGCTGCGGAAATGGCGCCCGCGCACAGGGCCCCGGCAAGCGAGATCGTCGAGCGAAGCTGGTACAATCCCAACCGCGAATATCGCACCGCCATGGTGCCCGTGCTGATTGCAACCTTGCCGATGATGACGGTCATGATGATCGTCGGCATGTCGGTTGCGCGCGAACAGGAACTCGGCACATTCGACCAATTGCTGGTCTCTCCGCTCCAGCCTTACGAGATCGTGCTGGGCAAGGCCGCGCCCGGCCTGATCGTCGGGCTCGCGCAATGCGCGATCATCGCGCTTATCGTCGTCTTCGGATTCGGCATAAATCTGCTTGGTTCGGCATGGCTGTTGTTTGCCGCGCTCACCATCTTTCTGATCTCGCTGATCGGGATCGCGCTGTTTGTGTCCTCAATCGCCTCCAACCAGCAGCAGGCGATGATGGGCACGATGGTGACGGTCATGCCGGTCATGCTGCTGTCTGGCTTCGCCTCGCCGGTGCAGAACATGCCGGCATGGTTGCAGCCACTGGCGCTCGCCAATCCGCTGACGCATATATTGGTCATCATACGCGGCCTGTTTCTGCGCGACATGCCGGTCTGGCTCGCCGCCCAGCGTCTCTGGCCGATGGCGGCGATGGCGATCGTCACCATGGTCGCCGCCGCCTGGATGTTTCGCCGCAAGGTGCAATGAACCCCAATTCAACGAACAGAGCACAGATGGATTCCGACAAGGCCCGCGCCGCAGGCGTGCCCCAAGACATTCGCGCCGCAGGCGTCCCCCAAGACATTCGCGCCGCAGGCGTCCCCCAAGACATTATCGACGCGCTCGCGAGCGCGGGCATTGCGCCTGTCTGGCGGTTTCATCCCCCGGCCCCCACCGTCGCCGCCGCCATGGCGCATTGGAAGGATATTCCCGGCGCGCACGCCAAGAACCTGTTCTTCAAGGACGCCGGCGGCAGGCTCTGGCTTTTGACCGCGCTGGCCGAACGCCGGCTCGACCTCAAGGCCCTGCCGAAAATCATGGGCTCGAAACGCCTGTCCTTCGGCAGCGCGCCGCTGCTGGAGGAAGCGCTGGGCGTGACGCCGGGCTCGGTGACGCCGCTGGCGGCGCTGCGCGACAAGGCGCTTCGCGTGACGATTGCGCTCGACGCGGAAATGATGAAAAGCCAAACCGTCAACGTGCATCCGCTGATCAATACCGCCACCATCGGAATGCGCCCGGACGAACTCGTGCATTTCCTCATCTTGTGCGGCCATCGGCCCATCGTCGTCGACCTCGGCCCGATGAACGACGCAAATACCTGAATACATTCGGCTTGGGAGCAGGTCGCATGCGGCAAATCTGGATCGAGAAATTCGGCGCGCCCGACGTTCTCAAGGTAAGGCAGGCGCCCGATCCGCTGCCGGCGGCCGGCCAGTTGCGTGTGCGCGTCGAGGCGAGCGGCGTCAATTTCGCCGACATCATGGGGCGGCTCGGCATCTATCCCGACCTGCCGCCCATTCCGGTCGTGCCGGGCTACGAGGTCGCCGGCTGCGTCGATGCCGTGAGCGCGGGCGTCGATGCCGCCTGGATCGGGCGCGATGTCATCGCCATGACGCGCTTTGGCGGCTATGCGGATGTTGTCTGCGCGCCGCTCGCGCAGACATTCGTCCGCCCGCCGGGCATGCCGGCTGCGATCGGCGCGGCGCTTCCGGTCAATTACATCACGGCCTGGCAGCTTGTGGTCGTCATGGGCGGCCTCGGGAAGAACGAGACCATGCTGGTTCATTCCGCCGGCGGCGGCGTCGGAATC
>JBKDZW010000151.1:0-6969 GCA_047971685.1 Rhodoblastus sp. | reverse complement strand
TGGGTCCATCCCCGCGTGTGCGGGGGAGCCGAGCATCCGCTCTCTCCCCAGTATCTTGCATTGGGTCCATCCCCGCGTGTGCGGGGGAGCCCCGCGCGCCAAGCCGGGGACGCTGGCCGAAGCGGGTCCATCCCCGCGTGTGCGGGGGAGCCCCTTGGCGCTAACTAGCTGACGCAATTAACGATGTCAAAAAGCGAGCCGCGGCGGTCGTCAGCCTGGTTGCGGTTTTCGAGTCGCGCCTCGGCGCTTGCCGACCAACACGCCGTCGAGGTCCGCCAATTCGCGCGTCGGCGTTCCAAGCGCCATGATACGCATTTGTCCGGGCGCTGCCTCGTCGCGATACACCATCAGGATCGATCCGCCGGGCCGGGCTGCCCACCAATCGCCCAATACGGCCCAGACCCTGCCGCGCACGGCCTTGCTGAGGTTGGGCGATGCGAAAACGCCGGGCGCAACTTCAGGCATTACCGAGGCCAGGAACCCCGAATAGCGATCGATTACGTCGCGGGTGACGACAATCGTCATACTCATGCCGGCGGCGCCTCCGAATTCGGTCGTCCTCGCGCCGGCGGCGTCTCAGAGGCTGGCTTCTCTTCATCCTCGAACAGCGTCTTGATGCGGTCGATCATGGCCGCGATTACATTCTGTTTGCGCAGGGCGGCGCCGGCCATACGCCGTGCAAGCCGCTCGACGCCGGACGCCGGATCGGCGCGCGCAGCCTTCGCTGCGCGAAAAGCCGTGGGCACGGTGATGTCGTCCCGAAACAGATCGGCGACATCGAGGACGAAACTCTGTCCGGAATCCTCGTGGATGAAGCCGAGTTGGGGAATTGTCGCCGTCGCCGCAACCGCGATGGCCGCTGCGCCCTCCACGGCGCTGGCGACATGGTTCAGCGCTTGATTGGGCAGATCGGCCGCCGTGGGGTCGGCGCGGTCGTAGCGCCGACCGCGCCAGACCACGCCGATGCGTTCGGCCGTGAGGCGGTAGTTCTCCTTCACGCGGGCGCCCTCGATGCCGCGCAGCACGGCGATGTCCCTGTGCGGCAGAACTTCGCCGAGGCGCAGCGCATACATGCGCCGCGCGACCAGCATGCGGCCGCGCTTCTGGTCGGCCCATAGCATCGCTTGCCGCCGCGCCAGATGCGAGAAGTCGGGCAGGAGAGGTTGCGCCGTGTAGCAGCGCACGCCATCTTCCCCGACCGCCGCCAGTCCGGCGCCGTGCCGCGCGAGAAGCCGCAGCGCATCCTGAGACACGCTGCCGCCCGGTCCCAGCAGCACCAGCGAGATGGATTGGTGCGGGATCATATATTCGCCGGCGGGCGTTCCGCCGCCGCCCGCGCAGATGAAGCTCAGAGCCCCGGATTCGACGCCCAGCCGACCACGGTCGAGATAGACGAGGCCGTGCCGGTCCGCATGCGGCAGGCGCGCCGTTTCGAGCCCGAGGCGGCCCGTCAGCATGATCAGGCCGGCCTCAGCAGCAACATGCCGAACCCGAAGGCGCGATGCCGGCCAACCCCGCGTGCGAGGGTCGCCTGGAACGTTGTCTCGTCCGTCACCTCGAGCACCCCGGCCAGCCCGATGTCCGGCCCCCCGCCCTTGCGCCCGACCAGGATCGCAGCGCGCTCCGCATTGCGCCGAACGATGGCGGCGCGCTTGCGCCACAAGAGCTGCATCGCGCCCGTGTCTGCATGGGCGCCGCCTCTGTTCAACCGTTCCGCGAGCCAGGTGCGGTAGATCTGCTCGGCCTCGGGGCGTGGCGCGGCCGCATCGGCTTCACGCGCCGCGAGCGCGGCGTGCAACGCCGCATCGATCTCCGCACGCACGCGCCCCGTGCGACCGCCCGCGCCGTCCGGCGCGAGGTTGCTGCGCACGACCGAGCGCAGCCGCACCTCGAACCCCAGGCGCCGGCCTGCGGCAAAGCGATCCGGCATCTGCTTCGTTTCGAGTGTGGCCAGGCCGATGGCGGCCGCTGCCGCCGGATCGGCGAAAGAGCGCGCATGGTCTTCGAGCGCGGCCTTGTCCGCCTCTACATAGCCGAGAATGTGCGCACGGCCGCGCGGCGGCTCCACGAGACGCCAGGGTTTCGGCGCCAGCGCGCCGAACGTTGCGGTCAGCAGCGCATGCCAGAGGTAACCGGGGTCCGCCTCGGGCCAGGACACGCGATGGGTGCGCCCCCACGCCGCCACGCGGTGGAAGTCGGGATCGAGCCGCAGCATGTGGAGCCTCATTCGTGCGCTCCCGGATCGAGCCGAACGACGATGCGCTGCTCCAGCCCCGCATGGACGCCTGCCGCCCAGTCGCGCCGCCCGGTCAGCCAGAGCGTTTCGTCATGTTGCATGTCCGCAGCGTCCTCTGGCGCGAGTACGAAACGGCGCGGCTTGCCGTCGTCCTGCGCGACGGGATACGTCGCCAGCGCGCCGATCAGGTCCGGCGCGTCAGCAATTCCGAGCGCGAGCGGCCCTGCCGGCAGGCAGGGCTTGCGGCCGATGAACAGCGGGCGCGCCGGCGTCTCGAGCGCGGCGAGGCATGCGTCCAGCGTCGGCGCCTCGTCGGGCGCGTCCAGCGTCACGGCGATCGTCAGCGATGCGTCGGCGCGATAGTGTCGAAAGCGCAGATGAGGGCTGATGTAGCTTCCGGCGCCGCCTGCGCGGCCTTCCGGGGCGCCGTGCGTCGTCCAGCCGGAATCGCCCTTGCCGAGTTTCGCCGTCTGGAAATCGCGCAGATCGGCGCCCTCGCGGTCGATCCGGACGGCGAAGCGAAGGCGATCCTGAAGGCGTTGGTGCTTTGCAACCTCCTCGCGTCGCCAGCCGAGCGCATTGGCGATCAGGCCGGTGAGCAGCGAGGCGTCGGGATGGTCGCGCGTCGGGCCGTTCTGGTCGATCGCCTCGCGGCCGAACGACATCAGCGGCGCCTCAAGGCGCAGGACGAGCGCGCGCATGGTTCAGCGCCCGCCCGCAGCCGTCTCGCGCGCGAACGCTGCGAGCGCGTCGAGATCGCCGGAGGTTGCGCCCGGCAGCGCCGCGCCGGCAAGCGAAAGCGCGCGGCGGTCTTCCTTCGCGCCATAGGCGGCGTCCATGTGCGTCAGATATTCGGCGAGCGCGGCCTCCGCTTCGTCGATCCGCGCGCGGCAGGGCGTGCGGAATGCGTTCGCAAGGGTGCGGGGCTGGCGGGCGCCGGCTTCGATCAGCATGGTTTCCGCATAGGCGTAGGGCGATGTCGATCCCTTTTTCGCGCCGGGCGAGACCGTGGCGATGAGATGGACGAGATGCTCGCAGATCTTGCCGGCGAGCGCGGCGTCGCCGCCGACATTGGCGAGGAGCGCGGGAATGTCGACGACCACATAGCCGTAGAAAAGCCCGGCGGTCAGTTCGGTGTCGAAAATGCCGCCGGCGCCGGCTTCGCCGGCTTCCTGCACGAGATCGTCCACGACGGTGAAATAGTCGCTCTCGCTTGCTTCCTCGTGCACCGTGAAAGCGTGCGCGACATGGATCGCGGCATTGGTGTTGGCGGCGGGATCGGATGTCACCATCCGTCCGAACATTGCCGCCTCGAGGCCGGCCTCCAGAACGCCGTTCTTGCGCAGGGCGGAGAGATTGCCCTTCTCCTCCTTGAACAGTTTCTTCATCGCTTCCGCAGCGGCTTTGGCGTCTTGCGCTTCCTTCGCGATCCCAATGGATTTCTGTGCGAGATAGGCGATCTCCGGCTCGCCGAGCAACAGCGCCTGCCGCTTGGAAACGTTCTCCGCCTTGTCGCCGTACAGATGTTGAGCGAGCGCAAGCACCGTCGCGTCGCGCACATCGTCGGCGCCCGCGTTCGCTTCATCGAGGCGCGGGCGAATCCGACGTTCGGGAATCTCGCGCGAGCGGACGGCAAGCTCCGGGCCGATCGCCTTGAGCGCCCATTCGTCCTCGACCACGCGCCAGTGCCGTTTGAGGCATTGCGACGACACACGCGTGCGCACGGCTTCGCCGAAGGGCAGGCGCTTGGCAAGACCGCTGTCGTCACGGTTGAGCAGGGTCGCGGGATAAGAGGAGAACCAGTGAATTTGAAGAAAACGCGCGTCGGTCATGTGTCGCCTCGGGCTGAATGTGTCGGGTTCAATCGGCTTGCGGAGATTTGTCGGCGTCGCGGGCCGCACGGCGGAAATCGCGCGCGACCTTCAACCGCAGGTCGTCGAGTTGTTTCGTCTTGTCGGACCGGCCGGCGTAGAGAATGAGTTGGCCGAGATCGCGGTAGGGCATTGGCTCCGCAGACAGCGCAATGCGCCGCGCCGCGCGCCGGACGAGCGAAGCAAGCGTTGCGCCCTGGGCATTGAGCAACATGGCGAGCCGCATGTCGGGATAACCGATCGCCTGAAGAACCCCGCCGAGCGGCCTGGCCTTGAGCTTGTCCGGCGCGAAGGCCATGAATTGCGCGATGCGCGCGAAACGCCGCATCGCGTCGTCGAGACCGCCCTTTGCGGCAAACAAATGGTCCGGCGCGCTCGCTGCGAGAAGGGCGTGGAAGGCCGGGGCGGTCGGGCAGTCGACGTTCTGGCGTCGCAATGCGGCGAGCGCGCCTGTGTTTTGTTTGGCGTGGAGCGCGTAAACACCCGTCGCCATTTGTTCGAGCGCTTCTGCGGGCGTCTGCGCCTGCGCTGTCGGCGCGACGGCGTCATGCGTCGACATGAGCTTCTTCCTTCGTTTCGGGAAATGTGTGACGGAAAAAACCGGTCAGCGCGTCGCGCGCTGCGGAAATCGCGAATTGACGGCGGATGCCCGAACGCGGCGTCGCCGTTTCCGCCGCAGCCAATTGATCGCGCGCGGATCGCAGCAGCGTGTCCAGCCATTTGCGTCGCGCCACCGCACGCGCGGCGTCGTCCTCCGCCTCAAGGGCTTCAAAAAGACGATCGAAGAAAACGCGATCGATCTCCGCGTCGAAGGCGGCGAGAAACGGGGCGGCCCTGGCATCGCTGGCGACGTGCTTGTAATTCACCTTTTCGGGCGCATTCTGGAGCAGCGTCAGCAGCGCGGCGTTGAGAACTCTGCGCCGCGTCGCACCCGCCTCCTTGACCTGGCTGTCCGCCTGACTGGCGAGAACGTCGCGCTTCCGGCCCAGCAACGGAGCGACCTTGGCGGGAACGAGGATGCGGCGCTCGTGGAAGCCGTCCGTGCCGCCATGGCCGCGCGCAGTGGCGAGGAAATGCAGCACGATTGCGCCTGTTCCATCCTCTTTGCGGAGCTTCTGCAGCGGTGCGGCTTTGTAGACCTCGGGATCGAGCAGACGCACGACACGCCCGTAATTGAAGCCTGCGCCGTCGACAGTCAGCACCTTATCCGCATAGGGCGCCCAGGGATCGCCGGTGCGGCCGTTGAGCGTCTTGTCGACAGCGATGCGCGCCTTCGCGCTGGATCCGCGACGGGCGACGATGCGTCCATCTTGTTCGACCAGACGGACGCGGCGGCAGATTTCGATGAAATAGGGGTCAAGGGACGCGAGCTGGAGCTGGGTCTTGCCGTCCCACGGCTCCAGCCAAAGGAGCGCCTTGCCGCTGCGGGCTCGATAGGCGTATTCACTTGCGTTGGCGTCGTGATCGGCGACGAGTGCGAGCATGTCGCGTTTCAGGCGCGCGCCCCAGCCGCGAGACGGCGCGGCGCCGATCATGGCGCGCGAAGCGAAGCCGCCGTTCATGCGCGCGATGCCGTAATTGCCGGCGCCGAGGAAGCCTTCCATCGTCTGCAAGGTCAGCAGCGCGTAAAACCAGTGCTCGGGCCGCGCTGCGACCATACGTGCGGCCTTGAGGTCGTGGTTCTTCGATGTGACGAGCATGTCGAGCCCGTCCGGCGTCATCTCGGTTTCCTTGAGCGCCGAAAGATCGTTTTCCGGAACGGGCGGCTGAAGCAGGGCCGGCTTCGACAGATCCTCGGCGACGAGCGACCAGGGCGCATCGTCCGGCCATTGTGGCGTCAGGCCGCGCAGAAGCCGCGCCCAGTCCGCTTCATCCGACGGCGCTTCGTCGAGCCCGGCGCCCAGCAGCGCCAGCGCGCCGAGTTGCGCGAGAAAGGCGTGCAGGGGCTGGCGCTGGTGCGGACGGAGGGCCGGCAGATCGTGAATGTCGTCGCGGATGGCGACTGCAAGAAGATCCGGCAAAGTTACCAGCGCAACGCCTGAAGATGTGCGTAGCGACAACATTGGATCGTTGACAAAATTCAGGTTCATGATTTAAGTATATCCGATACGGCGCAAAGTTATTTTCTTCACGACGTTATTCACATCAATTTTAGATCCCCGCGTGTGCGGGGGAAATCGGCAAGACGATTACGCAGCCGATAGCAAACAGGGCCACCCCCGCGTGCGCGGGGAATAAAATCTTATATCCGCCAGCGCGGCGTGTAAAAAAAGCGCTCGTAAAAATCCATGCATCCGAACTCAACGAATACGCAGATGGAATGCTGAGAGATGCTCACGAATCCGGGCGCGCTCGATGAATGAGCGACTATCGTTGCGGACCATGCGCGAAATCGCCCAGGCGATGTGCAGCGCGACAATCTGCGGCGCTCGTGGCGTGAGAGGAGCTTGTTCTTGTGAGTCGAGTCTAACATTACGGTGCAATCTGGATCGCGCCGCTCGAAAAGTCAAGCAGACGATATCAAACGTTCAGAATATTAAAGCCTGACTGAAGGAGTTGACCCGGTTCGGTGGACGGCAGGTTAAGCTGGCATAGCGCGGGCCTCGAACTCCATGGGGCTGATGTAGCCCGGTTTTGAATGCCGCCGCCGCGGATTGTAGAAGCGCTCGATGTAGTCGAAGACGTCGGCGTGCGCCTCGTCGCGGGTTCGGTAGACCTTTCGGGCTGTGCGTTCGGTTTTCAGCGAGGAGAAGAAGCTTTCCATCGCCGAATTGTCCCAGACAGTGCCGGCCCGGCTCATCGAACAGGCGATACCGTTGTCAGCCAGAAGCCGTTGAAACTGCTCGCAGCCCAAGTCGATCA
>JBKDZW010000150.1:0-8229 GCA_047971685.1 Rhodoblastus sp. | reverse complement strand
GCGACGTCATCTGGTCTGAAGAAGGCGTGCAGGGCGTCGCCCGTTTCATGCAGCGCATATGGCGCCTGATTGGCGAGCTCAAGAATCTCGCCGCGCAACCTGATGCGCCTGCCCCGAAAGCCTTCGGCGATTTCGCCTTGTCCATCCGAAAGGCCGCTCACGTCGCGCTGGCGAAGGTCGAGGACGATATCGTCCGTCTGCGTTTCAACCGCTGTATTGCGCACGCCAATGAGCTCGTAAACAAGCTCGGCCAGGCCATCGGCTCAGTAGAAACGGCCGAAGTCGACGCTGATGTCGCCTTCGCCTGCCGGGAAGCCGCCGAAGATCTCGTCATGCTGATCGCGCCGATGATGCCGCATCTGGCGGAAAGCTGTTGGGCGGATCTGGGCCACGAAGAACTGGTTTCGCTCTCGCCCTGGCCTGTTGCCGACCGCGGCTTGATTCGCGAAGATGTGATTACACTGCCCGTTCAGGTGAACGGAAAGAAACGGGCGGAAGTGCCGGTGCCGCGCGAAGCCGACGAAGCGGCAATCCGCGCAATGGTGCTGGCCGACGAAACCGTGCAGAAGGCCATCGATGGACGTGCGATCCGGCGTGTCGTTATTGTCCGCGAGAGGATCGTCAATGTCGTCATTTAGAAAGCGGATTTTTCGCGTGGCCCTGATGATGCCGCTCACATTAGCGCTGACGGGCTGCGTCCAGCCGCTCTATGGAACGCTCGGGCAGGGCGGTCTTGAGCGCGAGCTCCAAGCCATCAAAATCGAGCCGATTCCTGACCGCTTCGGGCATTACGTTGCAAAAGAACTGGCTTTCGCTTTCAACGGGACCGGCGCCGAAATACCGCCAAAATACCGGCTGGTCGTAACTTTGAAGCAGCGGGTGCAGGCGCCTGTGGTCGACACCGTGACATCACGCGCAACCGCCGCAACGGTTACGGGCGACGCCAGCTTCGAACTTTTTGCGATCGGAAATCCGGCGCCAATCATGCAAGGCGTGGCTTTCAGCGTCGCCGGCTATGACCGGTTCAGCCAGCGCATCTCCAATGTTCGCGCCGCCCGCGACGCCGAAATTCGCGACGCCAGAGCCATAGCCGAACAGATCAAGACGCAGATTGCCGCGCGTATGGCCTCGCGCAACTGATGGCCTTGCTGTCTGCCCGCGAGTTTGAAGAATCCGTAGCAGCGAAACTGCAAATAGCAAAGATCATAGTCCTTTCAGGGGATAATAGTCCGCTCAAATCCGATCTGTTTCGCGCGATCCGAGCAAAGCTGGCGATTGATTCCGCCGATCCCTTTCGTCTCGTCCAACTGGACAGCAACGCAATCGAGTCTGATCCCGCGCGTCTGGCGGACGAAATGGGCGCCATTTCCATGTTCGGTGGATCACGCCTCATTCGTGCGATGACGACGCCGCGTCAGGCCGGGCACGCCGCCAAACAGGCTCTGGAATCGCCGGCGGGGGACTGGATCCTCGTTCTCGATACCGACGAATTCGAGCCGCCTCCGAATCTATCTTCGCAACAGGCCGGACAAATTATTGTCGTCGCTTGTAATGTCGAAAGCGACGGCGACTTCCATTCCTTTGCGCGCGCCGAATTCGAGCGCGCCGGCATCCGGCTCGGCGACGGCGTAATCGAGACTTTTGTTTCGCTGATGGCTGACGACCGCACGGCTGCGCGCGGCGAGATCGAGAAACTCGCCCTTCTCCACGATCGTTCGCAAACACTCACGGTCGACGATATCAGGGATACCGTCGCAAATGGATCATCCATTCTGGCTGACGAAATCGCCGCGACCGCATTGAGCGGCAATCTCGCCGCGCTCGTCCCCGCACTCGATCGCCTTCACGCAGCCGGCGCAGATCCGGCAAATGCGCTTGGCGCAGCCTCTCGCCTGGCGCTTAACCTCTACCGCGGCAAGCTGAATCAATGGAGAAGCCGCACAGATAGCGTTGCACAAAATCTGAGCGCCGCCGATCTGCGCGGCATTTCGCTATCGCTCCACGCCGCTGTGTTACAAAGCCGGGCCGCTGGCGGCAATTCCAGTCTTCTGGCCGAGCGCGCCCTGATTTCTCTTGGCGCCGCCGTCAGGCCACGAAAGCGGTAACCTTACGGCGCGAGCTTCGCGCACACGGCATCCAATTGTTCCAGCGATTTATAGCGGATCATTAACTCACCGCTCTCGCCTCGCGACTTCAAAACGACATCCAATCCAAGAACGTCTGTGAGCCTTTTGGCAAGCGCGCGCGAATCGGCGTCATCGCCGAGAAGCGTCGCAGCCGGTTTTTTCGTGACCGCTACAGCCGGCGCCGCAGCCTCTTGCTGCGCGATCTTCTCGACGTCGCGAACCGTCAGCCCGCGTTCCACGATATCGGCGGCGACCGCATCCGGCTCCGAAACGGCGAGCAGCGCGCGCGCATGCCCGGCGCTGATCTGGCCATCGGTCAGCAATTGCTTGGTCTTGGCGGGAAGCTTGACGAGCCGGGTCATATTGGCGACATGGCTGCGGCTCTTGCCGATCACCTTGGCGATATCGCCATGGCTATATCCATGCTCTGCAACCAGGCGCTCATAACCCTGTGCTTCTTCAAGTGGATTGAGATCGGACCGCTGAACGTTTTCGATAATCGCCAGCTCAAGCGCTTCACGATCGTCGGCGACAACGACGACGATCGGTACTTCATGCAGACCTGCACGTTGCGCCGCGCGCCAGCGTCTTTCGCCAGCGATGATTTCATAGAGATCGGCGCCTTCGGCCGCCGCACGCACCACGATCGGCTGTAAAATACCTTTTTCGCGAATTGAGGACGCAAGATCCTCGAGATCGACATCTGCAAAGTCTTTACGCGGATTACGCGGATTAGGGCGCAGAAATTCAACGGGCGCTTTGCGCGGCGTCTGTCTGGCCGAGGCGCCGATATCCGTCTCGTCCTGCGTCGACCCGATCAATGCGGCAAGGCCGCGGCCCAAACGTCTTGTCTCTTCGGCCATACTCTTAACCCCACCCTCGATCAAGCCGCGCGAATACGCCGTTCTCTTTGAATGATTTCAGAAGCCAGTTTGAGATAGGCTTGGCTGCCAGCACACCGCAAATCGTAGAGAAGCGCAGGCTTGCCGTAGGACGGCGCCTCGGACACGCGAACATTTCGTGGGATGACGGTGTCGTAGACCTTCTCGCCCATGTGACCGCGAACATCAGCGACAACCTGTGTCGCCAGCTTGTTGCGCGGATCGAACATTGTCAGAACGATACCATGAATGGTGAGGCGCGGGTTCAACGATTTCTTGACCTGCTCAACTGTCGACAAAAGCTGCGAAAGACCTTCCAGCGCGAAAAATTCACATTGCAACGGAACAACGACGCTATCAGCGGCCGACAGAGCGTTGATTGTTAGAAGATTGAGTGACGGCGGGCAGTCGATCAGCACATAAGTGATTTCGACACCCGGCTCAATCTCGCATGTTTCAAGTTCCGACAAAGCCTTTCGGATTCGAAACGTACGGTCGCCGCTATTGGCGATCTCAAGTTCGACACCCAGAAGATCGAGGGTCGAAGGAGCAATCCATAACCGCGGAACCGCCGTTGGCGCAACCGCCGCCGACAGTGGCTGCTCGCCGGTCAGAACGTCATAAGTTGAAACCTTACGATTCTGGCGATCAATGCCCAATCCTGTGGAGGCATTTCCCTGGGGGTCGAGATCGACGATCAAAACCTTCTCGCCGATCGCCGCCAGAGCTGTGCCAAGATTGATGGCCGTCGTGGTCTTGCCGACCCCACCTTTTTGATTAGCGAGAGCCAGAACGCGCATTGCGCAACCTCCAGAAAACGGCCGTCAGGTCAGTTTGACTTTCACAACCGCGCCTTTGGGATCAACCAGACTTGACGCGATATCGACGGAAAAATTACTAGGGATAGGTGTACGCGTCAATTCAGACGCTACATCTCGACCTTTAAGAAAGAGCGCAATCGCACTCTTTTCCACAAAAGGTCGCGCATAACCGATCAAAGATGGCATACCCGTCATAGCGCGCGAACAAATTATCTCGGGATCGATATTGCTGAGAGCATCCTCGCAGCGAGCATTATGCACAATCGCCCTGGCGTCTGTTTCACGTGAAACTTCGCGCAAGAACGCCGCCTTTCGAGAATCGGATTCAATCAGATGCATTTCGCCGCTGCCATGCGCCCGTTGTAACAACGCTATCACCACGCCAGGAAAGCCCGCGCCAGAGCCCAAATCAACCCAACGCTTGTCGAGAGCGGCATGATTGGCAAGTTGAGCCGAATCCGCAAAATGGCGCGACCAGATATTCCCGCTGGTCGACTTTCCAATCAAGTTCACTTTAGCCTGCCACTTTTGCAGCAACGCTTCAAAAAGCTCAAGTTGCGGCGCAATCTCAACAAGCGCCGGAGTCAAATCACAAGCAAAAGAACGATCGTTTACGGTCACAGCTCGGCGCTTTCCATGCGGCGCGCGTAAGCCGCCAGCAAGGTCATCGCCGCCGGCGTCATCCCCTCAATCCGGAATGCGTGCTCAAGCGATAAAGGTTTTGCCGCCGATAAACGGCTTTTAACTTCATTCGACAATCCAGCCAGAGAATTGTAATCTAGATCGTCTGGAAGTCGCGCATCCAGGCGAGCAATATAATCCGAAACTGCGATCTCCTGCCGGTTCAGGTAAACAGAATATTTTGCATCCGTTTCAACCTGGAGACGCGCCCGTGACGTTGCGCTGGCTAGCTCTGGCCATAGACCTGTCAATTGATCGAATGTGACATCGGCCCGCGCCAATAATTCCCGGCCTGTCCTGCGAACGCCGTCGGCATTGACGATTATACCGGCCGCCAGCGCCTGTTGCGGCGTTGCTGTCAGGGAACCCAACAAACCGCCCAGGCTGGTGACCTCTCGCTCGCGATCGGAAAACACCTGAGCCCGTTTCTTGGAAACGCAACCCAGTTTCAAACCGATCGGTGTAAGACGCAAGTCGGCATTGTCAGATCTCAAGCTCAGTCGAAATTCAGACCGCGACGTGAACATACGATAAGGTTCCGTAACTCCACGACTGGTTAAATCGTCGATCATTACGCCGATGAATCCATCGCTGCGTTTCATCACAATCGGCGTAGCGCCTGACGCCATCCTCGCGGCGTTGATACCCGCAACAATTCCCTGCCCGGCCGCCTCCTCATATCCCGTAGTGCCGTTAATCTGTCCCGCAAGAAACAGCCCGCGAATCTCTTTGGATTCGAGCGTCGGAAACAAATGCGTCGGATCGAAATAATCATATTCGATCGCATAACCCGGACGAACGATCTCTGCCTTTTCAAGACCCGGTATCGTTCGGATAAATTGTTCCTGAGCCGATTCAGAAAGACTTGTCGAAATTCCATTGGGATAGACCAGATCGGAATCATATCCCTCCGGTTCGAGAAATATCTGATGCCCGTCGCGATCGCCAAAACGAGCGACTTTATCCTCGATTGACGGGCAGTAACGCGGCCCCCGTCCGGTAATTGCACCCGTATATAACGGAGAATCTTTCAACGCCTCTCTAATGATATCGTGCGTGGCGGGCGTTGTTCGACTGATGTGACAGACGATCTGGGGAGTGCTGATGTCGTCGGACAGAAAGGAAAATGGTTCAGGAATCGAATCCCCTGGCTGTTCATCCAGCATATTCCAATTAATGCTGCCTGCCCGCAATCTGGCAGGGGTTCCGGTTTTCAACCGTCCGACCGGCAAACCTAAAGAGACCAAATACCGCCCAAGCGTATCCGAAGGCGGCTCACCGATCCGCCCTGCCGGCATACGTTTGCGGCCAACGTGAATTACCCCTCGCAGAAACGTCCCAGCCGTCAGAACAATAGCGCCTGCGGAAAGCAGCGTCTTGTCGGCTAAAACCAGACCGGCAACCCTTCCATCGACAACGGAAAGCGTGTCCGCCATGCCCACCACAATTTCGAGCCCGAGATAGGCCGCGAGTTCATCCTGCATGACGCGGCTATAAAGGTGGCGATCAATCTGCGCGCGCGGACCTCGCGCAGCCGGACCTCGCGATCGGTTGAGTACACGAAACTGAATGCCAGCTCGATCGGCAACGCGGCCCATCACACCATCAAGCGCATCAATTTCACGAACAATTTGCCCCTTGCCCAGCCCCCCGATCGCCGGGTTACACGACATGACTCCAATATCCGAGAACGACTTCGTCACCAGTGCGGTCTTTGCGCCCAAGCGCGCAGCAGCAGCGGCAGCCTCGCATCCAGCATGGCCGCCGCCTATTACGACAATATCGAATCTTTCCGTATGCGAATCGTGTTTCACGTGAAACACTCACTTCCCAATGCAGAA
Source organism: Rhodoblastus sp. (assembly GCA_047971685.1). GTDB lineage: Bacteria > Pseudomonadota > Alphaproteobacteria > Rhizobiales > Beijerinckiaceae > JAJXWB01. Next base: position 1,879 of record JBKDZW010000150.1, on the reverse strand, counting down.
CCGCTGGAAAATCTCGTCCAGAACATCCTCGACGCCAAAACCGCCGGAAATCGCCTGAAGGTGAAGATTGCCGGCGCGACAGTCCTCGACCGCGAGTTCCAGACGATTTTCATGACACAGTGTAATGAAGCGATCCATAGAAAGAATCAGTTCTCGCAGCGCCCGACGGTGCCTCTCACGAACCACAACACCCTCCGAGCCATCCCCGACAGCCACGATTGCCCGCTCACGTACAGCGCAGGCCAGCGAGGAAATCGAATCCGAATCATTTGAGGAAATCGCAAGCATTCCAGGCGGCGGTGGAAATATATCTGCCTTCGACCACACATCCAGAACAGCTCCGCCAAAATCTGCGGCCCTTTCGTCCAGGGCGTCTCTCGCATCCAGCGTGTCTCCCGAACGCAATCGAACGACCAGATCTGCCGAACTCACCGCAGATAGAGCACGTTCGATCCCAATTCTTTCGACCGCATTCTCCGCTTCTCGAATACCGGCGCTATCGACCATGGTTACCGGAACGCCTTGAAGATCGAGATGCACGCGAAGCAGATCACGGGTAGTCCCCGCAAATTCCGAAACAATGGCGATATCGCTTCCGGCCAGCTTGTTGAACAAGGTCGATTTGCCCGCGTTTGGCGGTCCTGAGATCACAATGGTGAAGCCATCACGCAAAGCCGACGAGCGTGCTCCCGCCGCAATTTCACGCGTGACTTCCTCGATAAGATTTCGGGCCATATCTATGGCGCCAGCAACATCGGTCACACCGACATCGCCCTCATCACTGAAATCGAGGGCGCTTTCCAATTCAGCAACAATAGAAATCAGTATGCTTTGCCAATGCGCGGCAAGCTGTCCAAGCCCGCCCTCAATCAGCCGTAAAGCCTGTCGTCGTTGAAATTCTGTCTCCGAATCGATCAGGTCGGCTATGGCTTCCGCCTGCGTAAGGTCAAACTTCCCGGCCCTGAAGGCCCTCCGGGTAAACTCGCCTGGTTCGGCGCCGCGCACGCCCTCCATTCCAGAAAGCGCCGCGCAAACTGCGGCAATCACCCCGCGCCCGCCATGAAGGTACAATTCCGCGAGATTTTCTCCCGTGAAACTTGCAGGTCCCTTGAAAAAGGTCACAAGCGCCTGGTCCAGCTTTTGACTCGACAGCGGATCAAACAGAAAGCGAAGCGAGACGACACGCGCGGGCGCGCAGGCGCGTTTTGTCAGACTTTCAACAATTGTACCGGCTTTTGACCCCGAAATTCTGATGACCGCAAGAGCAGAGCGGCCTGGTGGCGTCGCCAGAGCAAAAATAGTGTCTGAATCCGCCATCTCTCAAGCTGCATTCCACCGCTGAACGCGTCAGGTATTCATCGACTCGAAGAAGCTCGAATTTCCCTTCGGCGTTTCGCGCAATTTGCCGAGCAGGAATTCGATTGCATCGATTGTTCCCATCGGATTGAGGATGCGGCGAAGGACATACATCTTCTTGAGAATATCCGGGGCCACAAGCAGCTCTTCCTTGCGCGTACCGGACCGCGTGATGTCGATAGCCGGAAACACCCGCTTGTCGGCGACTTTGCGGTCGAGAATGATTTCCGAATTACCCGTGCCTTTGAACTCTTCGAAAATCACTTCGTCCATGCGCGAGCCGGTGTCGATAAGCGCAGTCGCAATGATCGTCAGCGAACCGCCTTCCTCGATATTGCGGGCAGCGCCGAAAAACCTCTTCGGCCTTTGCAACGCATTAGCGTCGACGCCGCCTGTCAAGACCTTGCCGGATGATGGAACAACAGTGTTGTACGCGCGTCCCAGTCGCGTGATTGAATCAAGAAGAATGACAACGTCGCGCCCATGTTCGACCAAGCGCTTGGCCTTTTCAATTACCATTTCG
>JBKDZW010000149.1:0-28137 GCA_047971685.1 Rhodoblastus sp. | reverse complement strand
GGGGGCCTGCAATGCGGTTGGACGCCCCCCATTGCTCGAACGCAGCCCCCAGCCGCGCGCTCAGGCCTGCGCCGGAAAACACGCCGGCCAGAATGCCGACCATGGTGATGCCGATCTGCACCGTCGACAGAAAGCGGCCGGGGTCTTCCGCCAGCCGCAGCGCTTCGGCTGCGCCCGCGCGTCCCTCGTCCGCCATGGACCTGAGGCGCGAGTTGCGCGCCGAGACAACCGCAAGTTCGGACAGGGCGAAAAGGCCGTTTACAACGATAAGGCAGACGGCGACGACAAGCTCGATCACGAAATCCCGCGCCGCTTTCGGCGGCCCCCCCTTGGCTTTTGCCCCTTGGCCTCGCGCGCCGCTTTCGACGGCTCTGTCCAGCCCAACAGTGACGGGCGGCGGCCTGCGCGTCAAACCGTCCGGCAGGCTTGCCACCACGCCTCGCCCCGCCTAAACCTCGCAGCTTCAAGAGGAACCTGCCGTGGCCGAATTCCGTCCGAAATCCGATTTTCTTGGAACGCTCGTAGAGCGTGGTTTTATCCACCAATGTTCCGACATGGAAGGGCTCGACGCCAAGGCGAAGGCGGGCGAGCTTGTCGCCTATATCGGCTACGATTGCACCGCGCCTTCTCTGCACGTCGGCCATCTTCTGTCGATCATGATCCTGTCCTGGCTGCAACGCGGCGGCGGCAAGCCGATCGCGCTGATGGGCGGCGGCACGACGCGCGTGGGCGACCCCTCCGGCAAGGACGAGGCGCGCAAGATTCTTTCGCTTGAGACGATCGAGGCAAACAAGAACGCGATGCGTCGCGTCTTCGCGAAATTTCTGAAATTCGGCGACGGCAAGACCGACGCAATCATGCCCGACAATGCGGAATGGCTGACCAGGCTCAACTATATAGATTTTCTGCGCGACGTCGGCAGGCATTTCTCCGTCAATCGCATGATGTCCATGGATTCCGTGCGCATGCGGCTCGAACGCGATCAGGAATTGTCCTTCATCGAATTCAACTACATGTGCTTGCAGGCCTACGATTTCGTCGAATTGAACAAGCGTTACGGCTGCATCGCGCAGATGGGCGGCTCCGATCAATGGGGCAATATCGTCACCGGCATCGATCTGGGCCGGCGCATGGGCGCGCCGCAATTGTACGCGCTGACGGCGCCGCTCCTGACGACGGCCTCCGGCGCCAAGATGGGCAAGACGGCGGCCGGCGCCGTCTGGCTCGAGGCGGATATGCTGAGCCCCTACGATTATTGGCAGTTCTGGCGCAACGCCGAGGACGGCGACGTCGCGCGCTTCCTGAAACTCTTCACCTTCCTGCCGATGGACGAGATTTCGCGCCTTGCCGCGCTCGGCGGCGCGGAGATCAACGAAGCCAAGAAAATTCTGGCGATCGAGGCGACGGCGCTGGTGCACGGCCGCCAGGCCGCCGAACTTGCCGCGGAAACCGCGCGAAAAACCTTCGAGGAAGGCATAGCCGCCGACACCTTGCCGACCGTGGAGATTTCGGCCGCCGAAATGGATGCGGGCGTCGGCGTGCTCACGGCCTTCGTGCAGGCGGGCCTTGTGGCCTCCACCGGCGAGGCGCGCCGTCAGATCAAGGGCGGGGGCCTGCGCGTCAACGACGCGCCCGTGGCGAACGAACGCGGCGTGCTGCGCGCAGCAGACATGCGCGATGGCGCAATCAAGCTGTCGGCAGGCAAAAAGAAACATGTGCTTTTGAAGACGCGGCAGGACTAGGCGGGGACGGCTGTCCGACGGTCGCCGTCATCGCCCAAAGGCCCGTCTCGCGCCCGTTTGGCGCGTCCTGCCGATGCGCTTCAGGCGATTTCGCCTGACAGCGAGGCAATCCATCCATTGCGGGATGCTGCGGCGGCGCGCGTCTCACCGCTGCGGCTGGTCGCCCACATTGTCCAGAATGCCGAACATCTTGCGCAGGATTCCAGGCGCGACCGTCAACGGATTGACCGATACGCGCGGCGCGCTCACGCGGCCCGTCACCTTGTAGTTGACGGCGAACAGGCCCTCGTTCCAGCCGCCGCCGAGCAGCAGGCCGACGACAGGAATTTTCGAGAAAAAATTGTTGACCGTATAGGCCGGTATGAATGTGCCGTTGAGCGCGACTGTATTGTCCTCGGTGTCGGCTGTGCCTTCGATGGTCAGGCCGATGTTGGGGCCGTTCAGCACGCCGTCGCGCAGGACGAGATGGCTGCCGTTGCGCAGAAACACGACTTCCAGCCGATCGAATCCGACAAGGCCGGGATCGACGCGCGCGCCCGGCGCATCGGCGCGCGGCGCGCTTTCGTTGACGAGGCGCCGCAGCGCCGGTTCGTCGCGCAGATGGAAGTTGCGGATTTTCACCGTGCCGACGAGGCCGCCCGCTTCCTGGCTCATCACGGTGTTGAGCACGCCGCCTTCCATGCGCGGATAAATGTCGGAAAAGGCAAGAAGGGCGCCGGCGTTCGTGGCGCCGACGTCGATCTTCAGGCGACCGCTCTCGTTCGGCGTCGTGCGCAATGCGACTGCGCCGCGCCCGAATTGCCCGCTGCCCAGCGCGGACCGGATCAGACCGCCTTTCAGCGTCAGCTTCAGATCGACATTGGTCAGCGCCTGCCTGGAGAAACCTGTCAGGATCGGCGTTTTCAGATCGAGTTCGAAATCGCCGCTCTTGCGCCCCGCGGCGCTGGTCCGGTTGAGAAACTTGATGAACGGCCGCCCGTCGATCGACACGCCGCGCACGCTGGCCTTGTATCCGCCGCCAGTGCGCGAAATATCGACGCGCATATCGTCGCCGGGCGAGAGTTTGGCCTGCGAGAGCTTGACGTTCTGTATCTCGCCTTGCGGCGACAATTCCACAATTCCCCTGGCCGATGCGCCGCCCGCCTCGAAAACCAGATTTTCGATCCGCGTCGATTTTTCGTGCTGCACGATCCGGAAGGTCGCGCGCCCCGGCCGCCCGGCGGGTTTTGAAAGTCCGGGAATGGGATTGTCGAGGGAAGTGCGCGCAAGATCGACCTCGACATTGGCGTCCGTTTCGTCGTCCTCGAACTTGGCCGATATTTTCAGGCCCATCGGCCCCGTGACGCCTGCGGGATCGGCGCCGAATTTGGCGCGCGCGTTGTCGTCGATGGTCGCCGACAGGGTGGCGAGCGCCGGCTTGCCTACGTCCTTGCGCAGATCGAGCGTGGCGGGGCCGCCGAAGATGCGGCCGTTGCCGGTGGCGCGCAGCCCGGTCGGATCGCCTGTTACGGCAAGCGTTCCGTTCTCGAACTTCTCCTTGCCGATCAGATTGTCGGCGGAAAAATTCGTAATGTTGGAATTGACGAAAACCTTTACGTCGCCGCTGCGCGCCAAGGATCCGATATAGAATTCGAGCCGCAATTGCCCGTCGACATTGCCCTTCAACGTGCCGGGTTCGAGCGGCATGGCCGCGACATCGCGGATTGGTTCGCGCGCCAGCAATTCCGACACGGCCTCGATCGAGCCCGCGACTCTTGCTTCGGCGCGCGCGGGCGTCGGCCGAACGCCGTCGAAATAGGGCAGGGCGAAAGCGCCGTTCGTCAGCGTCAGCTTGCGTCCCGGCCCGGTCTGTACGGCGGCGGCGGCGATTTTGAACAGCAGGCTGCGTCCGCTCGCCTTGCCCACGCCGTCGAGACCGATGAGATCGGGGATGCCGCGCATGGCGGTCACCGTGGCGCCGGCGAGTTGAAAATCGATCTGCATCGCCTCGTCCGGCGGCGGGCGGTCGTTGCGCATCGAAAGCAGGGCGTTCTTGTCGAAATCGACGCTGAGCTTGCACGATTCCAGCGTGCCCGCATGCAGATGGCCGATCAGCCAGTTGCGCGCCGGCGCGCCCATATGGCTTGGCCAGATGCGAAACAGCGAGCGCACGGGCATGCGGGCCATCGAGGCGCCGAGGCGGACATGCGCGCCGTTCACCCAGTCGAAAGCGCCGGCGGCCGCAAAGCCGACCTCCGGTCCGACCAGTTCGAAGCGGGCGATGTCGAAGCGCTTTTGCTCGAAAAGCAGGCGGCCATCGAGGCTGAACTTGTCGACGGCCAGGAATTTTTCGTTCGGCCGTTCCGGCGCATAGCCGCCGGGCTTGGCCAGTCCCAGCGAAATTTTCCAGCCGTCTTCCGCCCGCAGCGGCGTCTGCAGTGCGCCCTCGAACACGAATTGCGTTTCGCCGGCGAAGAATTGCACGGGGCTGACGATGATCTGGCGCGTGGCCGGATCCCACCGGAACGCGCCGGAAATCTCCTCGAAAAACAGCGGCTCGTGGTCGGGGTCTTCGAGCCGCAGATAGCCGGGCCCGACCAGGGCGCGGCCGGAGGCCTCGCGCAGGCGCTGGTTGGCGGCGAGCACGAAGCGCAATTTGAACGAGAGCGAGGCGTCGCTGTCGACCGCAAGATGGCGCGCGCCGGCGACGATCCCGATCTCCTCCATCGACACGCCCTTCACTTCGATATCGAGCTGGCGTTCGGTCGTGGGCGTGCCGGTCGCCTTGGCGAGCGCCTCGAATTTGCCGCTCGGCGTATTCGCCTGCATGTCGAGCGTCGTTGCGCGCCAGCTTTTCTCGAAGGCCATGTCGAGATCGTCGAAGGTCGTCGTGCGATCGGCGGTGCGGTCGTCGACGACGAGCTTGCCGCCGCGCACCGCCACCAGTTGCAATTCGGCGAGCGGCGAGCGCGGGCTGGTCGTCAGATCGAAAAGGGCGCGCAAGGCGTTGGTCGCCCCGCGAAGAATGGCCGAGCGGCGCGGCTTGTCGGTGAACTTGTCGGGCGTGTTCGGCGAGGCTCCGCCGGGCTCGTCCGCGCCGCCTGGCGGCGTTACGGGCTGCGCGGGATGCGTGACGACGACCGCCTCCTCGTCCGGCGCGCCTGCGGTAATGGCGAGCGAGCCGTCCGGCCGGACTTGCAGGCGCACGACGAGGTTGAAAACCTCGAGCCGTCGCGGCATGACTTGGAATTTGAGCAGCGCGATAGGGTCGAGCGAGAGTTCGGCGCGCGGCGCCTCGATGATCTTGCGCCCGTCGGAGACGGCGACGAGATGGTCGACCGTAATTGTCGGGCCATGCTCGGTGCGCGCAATGCGCGTCGCATCGAACGAAAATTTCACGCCATCGAAACGCTGGCTGAGCGTGGCCGCAACGCGCGCGCCGAGCCGGTCCGCTTCGATCGGGCCATAGTGCAGGCGCACGAGCAGGGCGCCAAAGGCGACCGCCGCAACAACCGCGCAGACCAGTGTCGTCCCGCCCGCTACAAGCAGGGCGCGGCGCAGCAGGCGCGACCGCCACGCGCTACGCAGGACGGCGCTGGCGCCCGAGGACAGGCGGCGCAGAGAATTGGCTGTCTCGGCGGCGGACAGGCGGCGCCTCCTTAAAGTCGTCCGGTATGGTGTGGCGCACCGGCTTGCTGAAAATATGCGCAGAGCCAGCCACGCAGCGTGCGAAAAAAATCCGTGGCGGCAGGCCACGACTCAAGCCGGCACTATAAGCTGCGCGCGAAAATCATGCGACCGGCGAGCGCGGTTCCGTTTGCCCGGCCAATGGGACGAAAGGAAGGCAAATGACCGAGAAGCCCGGCAAAAGCGCGAAAGCAGGCCTTACGATCGGCGCGAAGGCGCCCGATTTTCATCTGGAGAGCGACGGCGGCGGCAAAATGAAACTCGCCGACTTCAAGGGCGCGCCCCTCGTTCTCTATTTTTATCCCAAGGACGACACGAGCGGCTGCACGCTGGAAGCGAAAAATTTCACCGGTCTTGCCGGCGCTTTTGCAAAACTCGGCGCAAAAATCGTCGGCGTCTCGCCAGACAGCGCCGCCCGGCACGACAGGTTCAAGGCCAAATACGATCTCGCGGTCACGCTTCTTTCCGATGAGACGAAACAGACCCTGGAAGCCTATGGCGTGTGGAAGGAAAAGAGCATGTACGGCCGGAAATACATGGGCGTGGAGCGCACGACCTTCCTGATCGACGCCAGGGGAATCATTCGCCAGATCTGGCCGAAGGTGAAAGTGGCGGGCCATGCCGAAGCCGTACTTGCAGCCGTGCAGGCGCTTGGCTGAGCGGTTTGTTCGAGGTTCAGATTTCCGCCGCCTCCCCGATCTTCGGCAGGACGACTTCGCCCGGCAGTGCGGCTTTCAGCGCTTGCATGGCCGGCAATTCGCCGTGAACCAGAAACGTCCTGGGCGCGTCGATTTTCCTGCGCCAGGCGATCAGCGCTTTTCGTCCGGCATGCGCCGAAAAGCCGTTGATCGTGTGAATGCTCGCGCGCACCGGCACGCGGTCGCCGTAGATGTCGACATGCCGCGCCCCGTCGAGAATTTCGCGCGCCAGCGTGCCTTTGCTCGCAAAGCCCACGAAGACGACGCCACATTCGGGTCGCGCGAGATTATGGCGCAGGTGATGCAGCACGCGCCCGCCCGTCGCCATGCCCGAGCCCGCCAGAATGACCGCGCCCGAGGCAATCGAATTGATGGCGATGGAATCGCGGCTGAGCTGGGTGAACCGCAGGCCCGGCGGCGTGAAGGGATCGTCTTGCGCCTCGATCATGGCGGCGATCTCGGGGCGTAAGAAATCCGGGAAATTCTGCGCGATCCGCGTCGCCGAAATCGCCATCGGCGAATCCACGAAAATCTGGATGTCGGGCGGCAGCTTGCTCTGGCGCAGGCCCTGCTTGAGATAGAACAAAAGCTCCTGCGCGCGCTCCAGCGCAAAGGTCGGAATGACCGCATTGCCGCCGCGCCCGCGAATCTCTCCGATCGCCTCGTAGAATTCCAGAATGGAATCCGGCAGCGGCCTGTGGTCGCGATCGCCATAGGTGCTTTCCATGACGACGGCGTCGGCGGCCTCGGGCGGCCTGGCGTCGTCGAGCAGCGCGCGGCCGGGGTCGCCGATGTCGCCGGAAAAGGCCAGCCGCTTGCGCCCGCCGTTCCCGGCGCATTCCACGAGAACGCTGGCCGAACCGAAAATATGGCCGGCGTTGCTGTAGATGGCGCTGAGATTGGGTCCAAGCGGGATTTTCTCGCCATAGCCCACCGCAGGCGCGAAGCGGTCGAGCGCGTCCATTGTGTCTTCGAGCCCGTAGAGCGGCTGCTCGTCCGGCTCCCTGGGCTCCCAGCGCGCGGCCTTGCGCTGGTTGCGGCGCGTGTCTTCGGCCTGCAATCGCGTGGCGTCGAGCATGACGAGGCGGGCAAGGGCGCGCGTGGGCTCGTTGCAGATGATCTTGCCGCGAAAGCCGCGCTTCACGATGAGCGGAATGCGCCCGCAATGGTCGAGATGGGCGTGCGTCAGCAGGATCGCGTCGATGGCGGCGGGATCGAACCCGAAATCGCGCCGGTTGAGGGCGCGTTCCTCCGGCCCGCCCTGAAACATGCCGCAATCGACCAGAATGCGTTTGCCTGCGGCCTCCACAAGATGGCAGGAGCCGGTCACGTTCCGGTCCGCGCCATGGAACGACAATCGCATGCAAGCCTCCGGGGGAATCGTCTCGCAACAGGCGTTGCGCAGTCTGCGGCGAAACCGGCGATCCCGTCCATGGCTCTTTCCGTCGGGGCCGCAGACCGTTAAGGCTGAGACGGGAGGCATTGCGAATCTTGACCCTAATGCGCGCCATCGGCCTTATGTCCGGCACGTCCATGGACGGCGTCGATATCGCCTTCGTCGAGACGGACGGCGAAAGCGCCGTCGTTCTTGGCGCTACCGGCTTTCAGCCTTATTCGGACGAGGACCGTGCGCTTTTGCGCATGGCGCTGGCGGCTGCCGCCGGCCTCGAATACGCCGGCGCCAGGCCCGACGCGGTGGCCGAGGCCGAACTTATGGTGACGGCCCGCCATGCCGAGGCCGTCGAGAAATTTCTCGCCGACAATAATCTGCGCGCAGGCGAGATCGACCTCGTCGGCTTTCACGGCCAGACCGTGCTGCACCGGCCAAGGCAGCGGCTTACCATCCAGATCGGCGACGGCGCAGCGCTCGCCGAGCGCCTGAGGATCGCCACCGTCTACGATTTCCGCTCAGCAGATGTTGCAGCCGGCGGCGAGGGCGCGCCGATCGTGCCGGCCTTCCACCGCGCGCTCGTGCAGATGGGCGGCGTGCCGGGGCCGCTCGCGCTGCTCAACATCGGCGGCGTCGCCAATGTCACCTACGTCGACGGCGAGCGCGATCCGATCGCTTGCGACACCGGGCCAGGCAATGCGCTGCTCGACGATCTCATGCACGCGCGCACCGGCCAGCCCATGGACCGCCATGGCCACACCGCCGCGCGGGGGAAAGTGGACGAAGATGCGCTCGCGCGCCTGCTCGACGATCCCTTTTTCGCCGTGCCGCCGCCGAAATCGCTCGACCGCAACAATTTTTCGAGAGCGGCGGTCGAGCATCTCGCGCTTGAGGACGCAGCCGCCACGCTGACAGCCTTCACCGCAGCCTCCGTGGGCAAGCTGTTGCCCCTGCTGCCGCAGGCCCCCAGAAGCCTTGTTGTCTGCGGCGGCGGCGCCAGCAATCCCATTCTCGTGCGCGAACTGGTGCAGCGCCTGCCGTGCAAGGTCACGACCGCCGATGTCTGCGGCTGGTCTGCCGATGCGATGGAGGCGCAGGCCTTCGCCTATCTGGCCGTGCGCGCCTGGCGCGGCCTGCCGTACACCTATCCGACCACGACCGGCGCGCCTGTTCCCACATGCGGCGGCGTTCTGGCGGAGCCGGCAAAGGAGACGAGCGCGTGACCGGCCCGTGTTCCCAGGCGCGCGCCTGAAAGACGTGCGCGGAACGCCTCGTCAATCTCTGCGCGACGGCACGGCGACGCGGGGAGGGTTGCCGAGCCTGCGGTCGAGATAGGCGCCGACTTCCTCGATCAGCGGATCGATCCGGTTCTCGAAAAAATGGTTCGCGCCTTCGACGACGGCATGCTCGATCAGAATGCCCTTCTGCGTCTTCAGCTTCTCGATCAGCGGCGTGACTTCCTTGATCGGCGCGACCCTGTCCTGATCGCCATGGACGAACAGGCCGGAGGACGGGCACGGCGCCAGGAAGGAATAATCGAATCGATTGGCGGGCGGGGCGATGGAGATGAAGCCCTCGATCTCGGGACGGCGCATCAGCAATTGCATGCCGATCCACGAGCCGAAGGAGACGCCGGCGATCCAGCAGGCGCGCGCCTCCGGATTGATGGATTGCGCCCAGTCGAGGGCTGCGGCGGCGTCCGACAATTCGCCCTGGCCATGGTCGAACGCGCCCTGCGAGCGGCCGACGCCGCGAAAATTGAACCGCAGCACGGAAAACCCGCGTTCGGCGAAGGAATAATAGAGATTGTAGACGATCTGGTTGTTCATCGTGCCGCCGAACTGGGGATGCGGATGCAGGATGATGGCGATCGGCGCGCCGCGCGTCTTGGAGGGGTGGAACCGTCCTTCCAGACGGCCGGCAGGGCCGGTGAAAATGACTTCGGGCATCGTGAAACTCCAGTGCGGCGGGCTGTCTAACACGGGAGGAGGGGCAAAAATCAAGGAAAAACGGATTTTCCTTATCCGCTGTCCCTGCCGGCCTGTGCAGGCGCGCCGCCGCCGGAGGGAAAGCTGCGCGCCAAACCGCAGGCAGCCTGCGCAAATCCTTGGAAAAATACGCTTGGCTACCGGACGCCCGGCCCGCGTCTCACGCCCATTTCACCTGATGGCGCATGACGAAGGGATCGAGCGCGGCGTGAATCAGCGTTTCTATGCCCGCACGCTCGGCTTCCGGCGCATTGCGCACCGAAACGATTGCAATCGAGCCATGTGCGCCATGCGCGCCGACTTCGACCTCGAAATCGACGCCTCTGTCCTTGAGCGCCGTCAGCGCCTGGCCGAAAACACGTTGCGCCGCGTCCCAACGCAAGCTTGGCTTGAACACCTTGCCGACGCCGGTCAGCGGCATTGTCTCGATCGGGATGACCGCGACGGGCGCCGCCGCGCGTTCGGGCGTCCGTTCCCGCACCCAGGCCTCCAGCTCTCCGGGCGCTGCTTGCGCGCCGGGCTGGAGCTGGACATAGGCGAGCGGCAATTCGCCGGCATAGGCGTCTGGCTGGCCGATGACGGCGGCCAGCGCAACGGCGGGATGGCGAAACAGCAATTCCTCGATCGGCGCGGGATCGATATTGTGGCCGCCGCGAATGATGAGATCCTTGGCGCGGCCGGCGATCCAGAGATAGCCTTCCGCGTCGAGTCTGCCGAGATCGCCGGAATTGACCCAGCCCGGCTCCACGAAGGCGCTCTTGTTGTGGGCGTCGTCGAGATAGCCTGCAAAGACGCCCGGCCCGGCCATGGCCACGACGCCGATCTCGTCGACTGCGCAATCGCCGGCGTAATTCCCGCCCTCGTCGATCCTGACCACTCTCACGCGTGCGTAGGGAACCGGATGGCCGACCGATCCGAGCCGTATCGGCCGGTCGATATGGGAGATCGTATGAACGCTCGAAGTCTCCGTCATGCCGTAGACTTCGAGAACGGGAAGGTTGAAGCGCGTCTGAAAGGCCGATCCGACCGCAACCGGAATGGCCGAACCGCCGCCCGACACGACTTTGAGGCTGGATAGATCGAAATCCTCCGATGGCGCGGCAAGCGCGGCGGCAAGCACCGTCGGCACCGAACTGAGCACGGCCGGTCTGTATTTCTCGACAAGCGCCCAGATGTTGCGCACCGCGCTTGGATTGCGCCAGCCGGCTGGCGAGAGCACGACGAGCGAGCCGCCGCCCGCAAGCGTCGTCAGCGTCTGCGACAGCGAGCCGCCGACGTGAAACAGCGGCATGCCGTAGAGAATATTGTCGCGCTTCCCGCTCTTGAGCATGAGGTTGCAGGCCCAGGCCTGAAAGACCTGGTTGGCGTGCGTGTGACGCACGAGTTTCGGCGTGCCGGTCGTGCCGCCCGTGTGAAAATAGGCGGCAATGTCGTCGGGCTCGATGGCGCGCCCGCTGACAAGCCGGTCGTGCGGCTGTCTGGCGACGAGCGCGTCGAAGGCATGGACGCCATTGGCCGCGCCGCCGCGGCCGGCGGTTTGATTGCTCCCGTCGCCGTGAACGGCGACTTGGATAATCGCGCGCAGATTTTTGAGGTCGCCGCGAATTTTCTCCACCTTCTCCCAGATGTCTGCGCCGGGCGTGGGGCCGAGCGTAACGAGAACCTTGGTGTTGGCCGCGTTCAGGATTTCGGCGATCTGATGCGGTTCGAGCAGGGGATTGACGGGATTGGCTATGCCTGCGGCCTCTGCGCCAAACAGCGTGAAAAAGGCCTGCGGCAGCAGCGGCAGCAGAAAGCTGACGACATCGTTGGGGCCGACGCCAAGCTCATGCAGCGCATTGGCCGTTTGCGTCACGCGCGCAAGAAATTGCGCGTAGGTGATGTTTATCGGCTGGTCCTGGGGACTGGCGTTGGCCAGAAATTGCAGCGCCGGCGCGTTCGGATCGACGCTTGCGCCAAGCCGGATCGCCTCATAGGTGCTGGCCGCCGCAATTCGCTCGGCATAGGGAATTTTCTCGAAATCCGCGATATCGGCCGCGCTCGTGAATGTCGGATAGATCGCGCCGATCGAACGGTCGATCGGCAGCGCGCGCGCTGAAACCTGGTCGGCGTCGCCGTTGGATGCAGATTGCATTCCCCCATGCGTCCGCGCAGATGGCGTTTCCGTCATGTTATCTCCCATGCGCTGGCTGTTTTATTCTTCACGGCGCGATTTTGTTCTTCACGACTTATGCGCCGATCGGTTTTCGCCCCGTCCGGTATCGGGATCGTCCGGCGGCTCTGGTGACATGCTAGGCGAGTTTTGCCTCCGGCGCGAGCATAATCCGTGGAGACGCGCGGCAACGGTTTGTGGCGACCAGCCGGACGCCAATGCCGGCTGCCTGGCGCGCTTTGTTTCGCGCGCGTCAGAATATCTCGGGAACCCAGGGCGCCGGTCCGCGTTCAAACAGGCGGTCGGCGCGCGCAATGGCCTCGCTGTCGGCGGCCCTCGCGCGCGACGATGCGACGAGTTGCGCCCAGGTGAAGCCGCCGAGATAGGCGGACGCCAGCGCCGACACGTCGCAGCCGATGTCGGCGGCGCGCGTCGTGCGAACGCCGCCGCCTTCGCGGATCAGCCAGCGCCCGGCGTTCCATGGGCAGAAGGCGTCGGCGATCTCGATGACGATCTCGCCCGGTCCATAGCTGCGCATGGCCAGCGCCGCCTCCACGTCGACAAGGCGCGCAAAACAACCGTCGCGCAGGCATGTGCGCATGCGGCGCGGTTCGGCGGCGAGCAGAAAGAGCGGATGGTCTACAGGCAGAAAGCCCGCCTTGATGGTCGCGCACCAGTCGAGGTCGAGCAGGTAGCGCCAGATCGCGCGCATCGCCTCCGGCGTCGTGGCCATGGCCTCGGACACGCGCACGACGCCGGCCGGAATATTGCGCTCCCATTTCGGATCGAAACGGTAGAGCGCATAGGCCTGCGGCTTGCCGTCGATCTCCAGCAGCGCGCAGACGAGTTCGCCGCCGCCCGCGCGTATCCAGGCGGCATCCGCAAGCGTACGGCGCTTCAGCCATTCCTGCGAACGCGCGAACATGCCGGGCCGCGCGCCGGCGACCTGCGCGAAAACGGCGCCGACCGGCCCCAGCGCGTCCTCAGGCCGCAACAGCTGCACCTGACCTGTCGTCGGCGCGTTCGTGAAGAAGGCCGCGCGGTCGCGCGAAATCTCGACATCGGCGGAAAGCCCGGCAAGGCCATAGCCGAAGCGCCCGTAAATGCGTTCTTCCGACGCCCAGAGATAGGCGACGGGCTCGCCATTGGCGCGAATGTCCTCGATCTGGCGGGCCATCATGGCCGACAATATGCCGCGCCGGCGATGTGTCGGCTGCACGCCGACCATGGTTACGCCGGCGGCCTTGACCTGTCCGCCCGGCGTGGTCAGCTCCATCGGAAAGGAACAGCATCCGCCGACCGTCGCCTGATTTTCGCGTACAACGAAGGCGCGGTCGGGACCGACCAGCGCGGCGAAATTCGCAACCGCCTCCTCGGTCGGCGGCAGGCCGAAATAATGCCAGATCGAGGACATTGAGGCGCGCAGGTCGGCGATGTCGGCGCAGCGGTCGATTATGATGTTCATGGCGGCATACTAACCTGCGGCGCGCACGGTTGCATGCTCCCGAAACGCGCTGGAATTTCGGCGCACGCGCGCCAAAGCCATCCGCACGCGCCAAAGTCATCCGCACGCGCGCCAAAGTCATCTTGATCCGGCGCCAGGCGTCGGGCTATACCTCTTTCCTGGAAAGTCTTGTTTATAACTGATTGAAATAAATAGATTATCGCATGTTTGGAGCAATTCGCGCGCGTTTCTCGAGGAACGGCCGCCAGACTGCCGGGCGAGCCCGCGCGCCTGTTTCCATGTGGCGTTATCTGGCTGGCGTGGCGTTTGTCGTTCTGGGTCTGTGGGTTGCGTTTTCGGCGACGGTGCAGACGAGGCCGGCCGAAACCATCCGCCTGCCTTCCGGGCGCCAGGCGCTTATGGTCGGGGCCCAACAGGCGAAATTCGCCGTGATCTTCCTGCACGCCGCCACGCAATCCGCCGTTTTGGCCCGCGAGACCTCCGGCATGGAGGAGGCCGCGGTCCGGCATGGCGCGCTGGTGGTTTTCGGAGAGGGCCGCAAGGGCTGGTGGGCCTACAGGGGCTGGTCGCTCGGCGACGATGGCCGGGACGAGCAATATGTCGTCGATCTCGTCGCCATGCTTGGCGCGCGCGGCTTTGCGCCATCGCAGATTTTTCTGGCGGGAATGTCGAACGGCGGATTTCTTGCGCTGGAGGTCGCCTGCGACCATCCCGGACTGGTCGGCGGCGTGGCGGTCGTCGCCAGCGCAATGCCCGAGAAAATAGGCGAGAACTGCTCGAAATTGCCGCCGAAATTTATCATGATATCGGGCGGGCAGGACCGCATGACGCCGATCGACGGCATGGCGTCTCAGGCAATGCTCGGACGGTTCTGGCCGATGGAGCGGCTGACAAACCATGCCCTGGCCGCGCAGGGCTGCGCGACGCAAAAGGCAAGCACACGGCGGCGCCTGCTGACGGCCCGCAATTCGCGCATCGATCTCGTGGAAGGCAAGGGGTGCCGCAGCGCCGCCCTGGTCCGCGCCTATCTTATCGAGAACGGCGGGCACGAGATGTTCAGGCCGACGTTTCTGGCCCGGCAATTGCCGTTCGACTGGCTGAGTTTCGACGCGCCTGACGAAATTTTCGGCGCTTTCTCGCCCGTTTCCGCAGCGCCCGTATCGCATGCGCCTGACGTTCGTCCCGCGCCGGAAGCGGCCGGCGGGTAATGGGGCGCGGCGGCGTCGGGCGGCGCGACAACAAGTCCCGCCATGCCCGGAGCGCAGTTTTCTTGATCCCCCCAGCCAAATCGGGCACAAGGCGACGCCGCCGTTGGGGCGGGCGGGGAAAAGGAAATTATGGCTGAGATGTCACGCGCCGCCGATATTTCGAGCGGCGCGAAAAAACTTCGGGTTGGCATTGCCGGCGTCGGCACGGTCGGCGGCTCTGTCGTGCGCCTTCTGGCGCAACAGGACGCAGCGCTCACGGCGCGCACCGGCGCCAAGATTGTCGTGACGGCTTTTTCCGCGCGCGACCGCGCCAAGGATCGCGGTTTCGACTCCGCCGGCATCACGTTTTTCGACGATCCCGTGGCGCTCGCCGCCTCGCCGGACATCGACCTCTTCGTCGAGTTGATCGGCGGCGACGAGGGCGTTGCGCGAACTTCGGTGGAAACCGCGCTGAAGGACGGAAAACCCGTCGTCACCGCAAACAAGGCGCTGCTTGCCAAGCACGGGCTGGCGCTGGCTGCGCTTGCGGAGGAAAAGGGCGTGGCGCTTGCCTACGAGGCTTCGGTCGCCGGCGGCATACCCATCGTCAAAACCTTGCGCGAGGGACTTGCCGGCAATTCGATCGAACGCGTTTACGGCATCCTCAACGGCACCTGCAATTACATCCTCTCGAAGATGGAGACGGACGAACAGCCGTTCGAGGTCTGCCTGAAGGAAGCGCAGCGTCTGGGCTATGCGGAAGCCGATCCCACATTCGACATCGGCGGTTTCGACACCGCCCACAAGCTGGCCATTCTCGCTTCGCTCGCCTTCGGCGCGGAAATCGACGCCGGCGCCATCGCCGTCGAGGGCATCGAGAACGTGACGCTTGCCGATCTCAAGGGCGCCGACGAACTGGGCTATCGCATCAAGCTGCTTGGCGTGGCGCAGCGCACGCCCAACGGCGTGGAGCAGCGCGTGCATCCCACAATGGTGAGCAAGACCAGCGCCATCGCGCAGGTGATGGGCGTGACCAACGCCGTCACGATAGACGCGGACGCCGTGCATGAACTCACCCTCGTCGGCCCCGGCGCCGGCGGCGCCGCGACGGCCTCCGCCGTCGTCGCCGACATCGCCGATATCGCGCGCGGCGTGCGCTCCAGTCCGCTCGGCCTGCCGCGCGCAGCGCTCGTCAGGATCGGGCGCGTGGAAATGCAGCGCCACGAGGGCGGCTATTACATCCGGCTGTCCGTCTACGACAAACCCGGCGCCTTCGCCGGCATAGCGGGGCGCATGGCCGAACGCGGCATATCGCTCGAAAGCATCGTGCAGCGCGGCCGTCCCACCGGGGGCAGGCCGAACGACGGCGCGCCCGTGCCGGTCGTCCTCATCACGCATGCGACGACGGAAAAACTGGTGCGCGAAGCGCTCGACGCGATCGAGGCGGACGGCTATGTCGCGGAACGCCCGCAATCCATCCGGATTGAACGCGAATAGATAAGGATTATGCGCTAACAGCGCGCCATTCCCTCTCCGCAAGGGGGAGGAAGTTCAATGCGAGACATTCGGAATATCCAGCCCGGGAAAGACAACATGACCGATCTTATCGTCAAGGAAGACAAAATCATCGAGCGCATTCTTTCGACCGAGCTGGTGCGCGTCACCGAGCGCGCGGCGGTGTCTTCCGCGCGCCTGCGCGGGCGCGGCGACGAGAAGGCCGCCGACCAGGCCGCCGTCGACGCCATGCGCCGCGAACTGAACCGCCTGCCGATCCACGGCAAGGTCGTGATCGGCGAGGGCGAGCGCGACGAGGCGCCCATGCTGTTCATCGGCGAGGAAGTCGGCACGAAAACCGGCCCGCGCGTCGATATCGCGGTCGACCCGCTCGAAGGCACCACGCTGTGCGCGAAAGACATGCCGGGCTCCATCGCCGTGATGGCCATGGCCGAAGCCGGCTCGCTGCTGAATGCGCCTGACGTCTACATGGACAAGATCGCCATCGGCCCCGGTTATCCTGCGGGCGTCGTCGATCTCGACGCCACGCCGGAAGACAACATCAACGCGCTCGCCAAGGCCAAGGGCGTTCCCCCCGGCGAAATCACCGTCGTCATCCTCGACCGCGCCCGCCATGCCGACCTCATCGCCGCCTGCCGCCGCGCCGGCGCCGCCCTCCGCCTCATCACCGACGGCGACGTCGCCGGCGTCATTCATTGCGCGCAATCCGAGGAGACCGGCTGCGACCTCTATCTCGGCACGGGCGGCGCGCCGGAAGGCGTGCTGGCGGCAGGCGCGCTGCGCTGCGTCGGCGGCCAGATGCAGGGTCGCCTGATTCTGGACACGCAGGCCAAGGTCGACCGCGCCGCGAAAATGGGCGTGAAGGATCCGAAGAAGAAATACGACATGAAGGAACTGGCGTCGGGCGACGTCATCGTCTGCGCGACCGGCGTCACCGATGGCGCGCTGCTGAAGGGCGTGAAATTCCATCCCAAGCTGATCACCACCGAGACGATCATCTACCGCTCGGTGACGGGCACGGTGCGGAGAATTTTCGCCGAACACCGCCAGTTCGAGAAGTTCAAGCTGGACTGAGTGGCCTCCTGCCGGAGGCGGGCGTCCCGCGCCCTCCGGGGCGAAACGTTTCATGCTCTGCGCCCGAAGCGGGCGGCGGAGGCTTTGCCTGCGCCCTCACTCCCGCCACGCCGGCGCTGTGCGCCAGTCCAGTTTCACCACGAGAATCCGCACGCAGAAATAGAGCGCGACCGTGCTCCAGGCGGTGGGCGTGGAGGGCAGGCCGAAGCCCATCGTCAGCGCCATGTAGAGCGCGCAAGCCGCCGCCACGACGATCGCGAGATAGCGCCCCGGCTGCATGATTTCCGGTGTCTCGCGCACCAGAATGTCGCGCAGTACGCCGCCGCCGACGCCGCCCGCGCAGCCCACCAGCCAGATGCCCGCCAGCGGCAGGTCGGCCTGACGGGCAAACTGGATGGAGACCATGGCGAAGGCGGGGGTGGCGAAGGAATCGACGAGTTCGATGATGCCGGTCAGCCGCCGCGCATTGAGCAGGCGGGGCGCCAGAAGAATGGCGAAAAGCGTGGTGATCGCGATCAGCGGCAGATAATAGGAATCGGTGAGCACGGGCGGAATGCGGCGCAGCAGCAGCCCGTCGCGAATGAGGCCGCCGCCGATCGCCGTCGTCAGCGCGGTCATGAACACGCCCACCACATCGAATTTCTTGCGCAAGCCCATCAGCGCGCCGGAGAGCGCCCATGCGGCTATGGCGAAATAATCGAGCGCCGGCAGAAGCTGGAATTCGGTCGACATTTTGGCCCCGCTGCTCTGTCTGTCGGCCTGTTTTCGCGCGCAGCCGCCGGCGGGGCAATCGCTGCTTCTGATCCGGGCGCCGGCGCGCTACACTGAGCCGTGCCCCGTATCTATCTCGACCACAACGCCACTTCGCCCCTGCGCACGCCAGCCCGCGCGAAAATGCTGGATGCGTTGCGCGGCTTCGGCAATCCATCCTCCATCCATGCCGAAGGCCGCGCGGCGCGCGCGCTCGTCGAGGACGCGCGCGAAAAAGTCGCCGCGCTTCTGGGGGCACGGGCAAAAAACGTGGTGTTCGCATCGGGCGCGACCGAGGCGCTCAACCTCGCGCTGTCGGGGTTTTGGCGCAATGCGCAAGGGATGCCCGCAAGATTGCTGATAGGTGCGACAGAGCATGTCGCCGCGTTCGAGGGCCACGGGTTTGGCGAAAATGCCGAAATTTTGCCGGTCGACGACAATGGCGTGCTCGATCTTGCCGCGCTGGAGGCCGCGCTCGAGGGCGCATCCCAACCCGTCCTGCTCTGTCTCCAGGCCGCCAATAACGAAACGGGCGTCCTGCAACCCGTAGCCGCCGCCGCCGGCCTCGTGCGCGCGAAGGGCGGGATCACGGTCTGCGACGCGGTACAGGCGGCGGGCCGCGTATCCTGTAATTTCGCGGCCACGGGCGCGGACATGCTCGTTGTTTCCTCGCACAAGATCGGCGGGCCGCAGGGCGTCGGCGCGCTCGTCTTGCGCGAAAGCGCGCTCCACTGCGACCGCGCCCTGATTCGCGGCGGCGGGCAGGAGCGCGGTTTTCGCGCCGGCACGGAAAATGTGCCCGCCATCGCCGGTTTTGGCGCTGCGGCCGAAGAAGCGGCCGCCCATGCCGGCGAGGAGGGCGCCCGCCTCGCTGTCTTGAGGAAAAATCTGGAGGCCGAGATATTGCGCCATGCGCCGCAGGCGCGGTTTTTCGCCGCCTGCGCCGCCCGCCTGCCCAATACGTCCGCCTTCGCCATTCCCGGCCTGTCGGCGGAGACCGCGCTCATGGCCTTTGATCTTGCAAGCGTTTCCCTGTCATCGGGCTCGGCCTGCTCCTCGGGCAAGGTCAAGAATTCGCATGTGCTGGCGGCCATGGGCGTGGCGCCGGATCTGGCGCGCTGCGCGCTGCGGGCAAGCCTGGGCTGGACGACGACGGAGCGCGATATCGCGCATTTTGGCGCGTCCCTGGAAAATATTCTGGCGCGGGTCGGCAGGAAAGCAGCGGTTTAGCGGGCTGGATCGGCGCGGCGGCTTGAACCGGGGGCGCGCGCGGGCCTATATAGGGGCATCCGACCGGCGGTCCTTGAAACCGCGCAGGGGAGTGAATTATGGCGGCTGTTAAAGAGACCGTCGATCGCGTCAAGGCGATCGACGTGGATGCCTATAAATACGGGTTCGTCACCGATATCGAATCCGAAAAGGCGCCCAGGGGGCTGAACGAGGATATCGTTCGCTTCATTTCCGCGAAGAAGAACGAGCCGGACTGGCTGACGCAATGGCGTCTCGATGCGTTCCGGCGCTGGCTCGCCATGGAAGAGCCCACATGGGCGCGCGTCGATTATCCGAAGATCGACTATCAGGATCTCTATTATTATTCCGCGCCCAAATCGACGCCGGGCCCGAAATCCATCGACGATGTCGATCCCGAATTGCTGCGCACTTACGAGAAGCTCGGCATCCCGCTGCGCGAGCAGGAAATACTAGCCGGCGTCCAGACCTCGAAAATCGCGGTCGATGCGGTGTTCGATTCCGTTTCCGTCGCCACCACGTTTCGGGCGGAACTCGCAAAATCGGGCGTCATCTTCTGCCCGATCTCGGAGGCCGTGCATTCTCATCCTGAACTCGTTCGGAAATATCTGGGCTCTGTCGTGCCCACGACCGACAATTATTTCGCCACGCTCAATTCGGCGGTCTTTTCCGACGGCTCCTTCGTCTACATTCCGCCGGGCGTGCGCTGCCCGATGGAATTGTCGACTTACTTCCGCATCAACGAGCGCAACACCGGCCAGTTCGAGCGCACGCTCATCGTCGCGGACGAGGGCGCTTACGTGTCCTATCTGGAGGGCTGCACGGCGCCGCAGCGCGACGAGAACCAGCTTCATGCGGCTGTCGTCGAACTGGTCGCGCACGACGACGCCGAGATCAAATATTCGACCGTCCAGAACTGGTATCCCGGCGACAAGGACGGCAAGGGCGGCATCTATAATTTCGTGACCAAGCGCGGCGATTGCCGCGGCGCGCGCTCGAAGATTTCGTGGACGCAGGTCGAAACCGGCTCCGCCATCACCTGGAAATACCCCTCCTGCATCCTGCGCGGCGAGGAAAGCCGGGGCGAATTCTATTCCATCGCCATTTCCAACGGCCATCAGCAGGTGGATTCCGGGACCAAGATGATCCACCTCGGCGCGAATACGACGAGCCGCATCATTTCCAAGGGCATTTCGGCGGGCAGGTCGAACAACACCTATCGCGGCCTCGTCAGCGCCCATCGCAAGGCCAGGGGCGCGCGTAATTTCACGAATTGCGACAGCCTGCTGATCGGCCACGACTGCGGCGCCCATACCGTGCCCTATATCGAGAGCAAGAACGCGAGCGCCGTCTTCGAGCACGAGGCGACCACCTCGAAAATCTCCGAGGACCAATTGTTCTACTGTACGCAGCGCGGCCTCTCGGAAGAAGAAGCGACCGCGCTGATCGTCAACGGCTTCGTGCGCGACGTGCTGCAACAATTGCCGATGGAATTTGCGGTCGAAGCGCAGAAGCTGATCGCCATTTCGCTCGAAGGGAGCGTGGGGTGAGCGCGGATTCGCCCTTGCAAGCCCGGCGGAAGCCGGCTTGGCGTGAAAGCGAAGCAGCCCGTCCCCCGATGTAGGGATGGATTGTTTCGTCGCTTTGTCCCTCGCTGGCGAGGGTGCAGGCGCCACGATACGTCTGAAACGGATTTTAGAAATGCTCGAAGTCAAAAACCTCCACGTTTCCGTCGGCGACCGCAAGATTCTCGATGGCCTCGACCTCACCGTGAAGGACGGCGAGGTCGCCGCCATCATGGGGCCGAACGGCACGGGCAAGTCGACGCTGTCCTATGTCGTCGCCGGCCGCGAGGGTTATGACGTGACGCAGGGCGAAGTGCTGCTCGACGGCGAGAACATTCTGGAGATGGACGCGACCGGGCGCGCCAATGCCGGCGTGTTTCTGGCCTTCCAATATCCGCTCGAAATCCCCGGCGTCGCCACCATGACCTTCCTGAAGGCAGCGCTCAACGCGCAATCCCGCGCAAAGGGCCTCGGCGAATTGCAGACGCCGGATTTCATGCGCCGCGTCCGCGAGGCCGCCAAAAATCTCGGCGTCGCGCA
Organism: Rhodoblastus sp.; assembly: GCA_047971685.1. Lineage (GTDB taxonomy): Bacteria > Pseudomonadota > Alphaproteobacteria > Rhizobiales > Beijerinckiaceae > JAJXWB01. Next base: position 7,157 of record JBKDZW010000149.1, on the reverse strand, counting down.
GGACATGCTCAAGCGTCCGCTCAATGTCGGCTTTTCCGGCGGCGAAAAGAAGCGCATGGAAATCTTGCAGATGGCGCTGCTGGAGCCACGCATCGGCATTCTGGACGAGACCGATTCCGGTCTCGACATCGACGCGCTGCGCATTGTCGCAGATGGCGTCAACGCGCTGCGCGCCAGGGATCGTTCCTTCCTTGTCATCACGCATTACCAGCGCCTGCTCGATTACATAAAGCCGGACACGGTGCATGTGATGGCCAGGGGAAAAATCGTGCATACCGGCGGACCGGAGCTTGCGCTCGAACTCGAAAAATCCGGCTATGCCGCCTTCACGGGCGAAGCGGCATGAACGGACCGCCCGCCCGCCAGCGCACGGAAGCCGAAAGCGCGCTGATCGATCTTTTCGAGCAACGCGACCGGGAACTCGTCGGCGCGGTCGATCTGCGCGCAGTCTCGATGCGCCGTTTCGCCGAAACAGGCCTGCCCAATCGCCGCATCGAAGCCTGGCATTACACGGACCTGCGCGGCGCCATGCGCACGGCCGCGCCCGTCCAGACGCCTGAACCGGCCGCGCTGCCGATTGCGCAAGAATATCTGGAAAAGACGGTCGCGCAGACCGACGCCTGTCGTTTCGTCGTTTTCGATGGCGCATATAATGCGGAACTGTCCTCGGCGGACGCGCTCCCGGACGGCGTGAGCATTGTCTCGCTCGCCGCAGCGCTTGGCGCAGGCGATGCGGATGTGCTCGATGCGCTCAAGGCCAGCCCCGGCGGCGAGGATCCCGTCGTCGCGCTCAATACGGCGCTGATGCAGGACGGCGTCGTCATCCGCATCGCCCCCGGCGTGAAGGTCGAACGCCCGCTCGCCATCCTCAACCTCATGTCCGGCGGGGTTGCGCAGGCCGTATTTGCGCGTTCGCTGCTCATCGTCGGCGCCGGTGCTTCCGTCATGCTCGAGGAAGCGACGGCGGTGTGCGCCGTCGATGCGACGCAGGCCAACGAGGGGCTCACAATCGTGGTGGGCGATGGCGCGCAGGTCGATTACGCCGCACAGGTCCACCGGCAGGAGGCCGGCGCCATCGCGCTGCACAGCCTGTTCGTGGTCATGGGCGCAAACGCGCGTTTCAACGGCTTCTGCCTCACGCCCTGCGCGGGCCTCGTGCGCCGTCAGATTTTCGCGCGGCTGGAGGGCGGACATTCCCGATTGTCGCTCGGCGGCCTCGCATTGCTGCGCGGCAAGGAACATGCCGATACGACGATTGTCGTCGATCACGCCGTGCCCGATTGCGTCAGCCGGGAATTCTACCGGCACATTCTCGATGGCGAGGCGACCGGCGTGTTTCAAGGCAAGGTCGTGGTGCGCCAGCATGCGCAGAAAACCGACGGCGCGATGAAGAGCCAGGCGCTTGTGCTGGGCGAAAACGCCAGCATGAATAACAAGCCGGAACTCGAAATCTTCGCCGACGATGTCGTGTGCGGCCATGGCGCGACCGTCGGCCAGCTCGACGACAACCAGATATTCTATCTGCAAACGCGCGGCCTTTCGCGCGCCGAGGCAGAGGCTCTGCTGCTCGAGGCCTTCGCCAACGAGGCGCTCGATCTCGTCGCCGACGAGACGGTGCGCGCGCGCTTCGCCAAGGTGGCCGCAGGCTGGCTTGCCGACAGGAGCGGCCGATGAACGCAACGCCAAAAACCGCCGCGCCTTACGATGTCGGGAAATTGCGCGCGGATTTTCCGATTCTCACGGAAAAGCCTTACGGCAAGAAGCTCGTTTATCTCGACAATGCGGCGTCCGCGCAAAAACCGAGACAGGTGATCGAGCGCATCACGCACGCTTATGAGCACGAATATGCAAACGTGCATCGCGGCCTGCATTATCTCGCCAATGCCGCAACCGACGCTTTCGAGGCCGCACGCGCAAGCGCACGGCGCTTTCTGAATGCGGAATCGGCGGACGAAATCGTCTTTACGCGCTCCGCCACCGAGGCGATCAATCTCGTGGCCTCGTCCTTCGGGCTCGCCCATATAGGGGAGGGCGACGAAATCCTGCTCTCGGTCATGGAGCATCATTCCAACATCGTGCCCTGGCATTTTCTTAAGGAACGCAAAGGCGCCGTGCTGAAATGGATCGAGATCGACGACGACGGCCATATCGATCTGGCGGCCTTTGAAAAGCAGATCTCCAGCAAGACCAGGATCGTCGCGATCACGCATATGTCGAACGTGCTTGGCGCGCCGACGCCGATTGCCGAGATCGTGAAAATCGCGCACGCCCATGGCGTGCCGGTTCTGGTCGACGGCTCGCAAGGCGCGGTCCATCTCGATGCCGATGTGCGCACGCTCGATGCGGATTTCTATATTCTGACCGGGCACAAGGTTTACGGGCCAACCGGCGTAGGCGTGCTGTACGGCAAGAAGAAATGGCTCGAAAATCTGCCGCCCTTCAACGGCGGCGGCGAGATGATCGAGGTCGTGACCCGCGACCGCGTGACCTATAATGCGCCTCCGCACCGCTTCGAGGCGGGCACGCCGCCCATCGTTCAGGCGATCGGCCTTGGCGCTGCGTTCGATTATATGGAGACGGTCGGGCGCGCCGCCATCCGTACGCACGAGGCCGATCTCACGGCCTACGCGATGGAGCGCCTGTCGCAGATCAATTCGCTGCGCATCATCGGGCGGGCCGCGGACAAGGGACCGATCGTCTCCTTCGAGATGAAGGGCGCGCACGCCCACGACGTCGCCACCGTTATCGACCGGGCGGGCGTGGCGGTGCGCGCAGGCACTCATTGCGCCATGCCGCTGCTCGAGCGCTTCGGCGTGACCTCGACCTGCCGGGCCTCCTTCGCGCTTTACAATACGCGCGAGGAAATCGACGCCCTGGCCACGGCCCTGATGCGGGCCGAAACCCTGTTTTCGTGAGGCTGGAAGCTATGGCCGAGATCGAGGAACCGCCGTTCGCGCCGAACAAGCCGGCGATGGAATTGTCGAGCGAACTCACCGCAGAACAATACGACCGGTTGACCGATGACATTATCACCGCGCTCAAGACCGTCTACGATCCTGAGATTCCTGCCGACATCTACGAACTCGGCCTCATCTATCGCGTCGAGGTCGACGAAAGCTGTTTCGTCAATATCGACATGACCCTGACGGCGCCGGGCTGCCCCGTGGCCGGCGAAATGCCGGTCTGGGTCGAAAACGCGGTCTCCATCGTGCCGGGCGTCGCCGGCGCCAAGGTCAATATGGTCTTCGATCCGCCGTGGGATCAAAGCCGCATGTCCGAAGAAGCGCGCGTCGCGCTGGACATGTGGTGAAGAAGCGCGCGTCGCGCCGGACATGCGGGCTTTCGCTGAAACCTCGACGGTTGCGGCGTGCGCGCCTCTATTAGGGATGGCTTCGATCGCAGGGCCTTGAACCCTGAAGGAGGAGAAGATGGGCGCTCGCCCGAAAATGAATGTGATTTCGCTGACCGAGGCCGCAGCCTCCCGCGTGAAGGAAATTGTCGCCAATTCCGACAGGCCGCTGTTTGGCCTGCGCGTGGGCGTGAAGAACGGCGGCTGCGCCGGCATGTCCTACACGATGGAAATGGCCGAGGCCGCCGCCCCCGGCGACGAGGTGGTGGAGGACAGGGGCGTGCGCGTGCTGGTCGATCCCAAGGCCGTCCTGTTCCTGCTCGGAACCCAGATGGATTTCCAGACGACGAAACTGTCCTCGGGCTTTGTCTTCAACAATCCCAACCAGACGTCGGCCTGCGGTTGCGGCGAAAGCGTGGCGATCACGCCGGCGACGCTTGCGGAAGGCGAGGGCGCCGGCGCCTGATGCGGGATCGCCACCGCTTTCGCGGCAATGGCGTGCGGGATTTGCGGGAATATGGATGGACACGGTCTCCGTCGAAGATTTCTTCGCCCCCTTTGCCCGTGTGCGCGCAAGACGCATGTTCTCCGGCCATGGCGCTTATGTCGGCGACGCCTGCTTCGCGCTGTGCGTAATGGGCGATATCTGGATCAAGACGGACCGCGAAGCAGAGCGCGAAGCGCTGAAGGCGGCGGGGTCGCGTCCGTTTCAATATGAGAAATCGGGCGGCAGGATCGTCACCATCAATGCTTTCTGGAGGCTGCCCGATGCAGCGCTCGACGATGAAGATGAATTGAAGCGCTGGTGCCGCCCGGCGCTCGAAGCCGCGCGTCGCACAGCCGCCGACAAAGCCAAAACCAAGGCCAAAGCCGGCCGCCTCGGCCAAGCCAAATTGCCGGCCGGAAAGCGCAAAGCCTCATTTCGCAAGTCGCAATCAGAATAAGTAATTGATTTAATTTATAAATCATAATTGATGCGCGGTCGGCGCAATTAGCTTTCGCGGTCTGAATCGGCTAAACTGCGCCCTGTGATTCCCGGGCGTTCCGCGCCTCCCCATACCCGGGCGCTCCGCGTCCCTCCCCGAAAGCCTTGGACTTGGCCGACAACGACGAACATAAGGACGCAGGCGCGCCGCCGCCGTCCGACATCAAGCCTGTTTCCATCGTCGACGAGATGAAGCGCTCCTATCTCGATTACGCCATGAGCGTGATCGTGAGCCGCGCTCTGCCCGACGTACGCGACGGTCTCAAGCCGGTGCACCGGCGCATCATGTTCTCGATGCACGAGAACGGCCACACGCCCGACAAGCCCTATGTGAAATCCGCGCGCATCGTCGGCGATGTCATGGGTAAATATCACCCCCATGGCGACGCTGCGATCTATGACGCGCTGGTGCGCATGGCGCAGCCCTTCTCGATGCGTCTGCCGCTGATCGACGGGCAGGGCAATTTCGGGTCGGTCGACGGCGACCCGCCTGCGGCCATGCGCTACACCGAGTCCCGTCTCGCGCGCCCCGCGCTCGCGCTGCTGGAGAATATCGACGAGGGCACGGTCGATTTCCAGCCGAACTACGACGGCAAGGAGCATGAGCCCGTCGTTCTGCCCGCCCGCTTTCCCAATCTTCTCGTCAATGGCGCCGGCGGCATTGCGGTCGGCATGGCCACCAACATCCCCCCGCACAATCTCGGCGAGGTCATCGACGCTTCGATCGCGCTGATCGACCGCCCGGACATGTCGGACGAGGCGCTGATCGAGATCGTGCCCGGACCCGACTTTCCGACGGGCGGCGCGATTGTCGGCCGCGCCGGCGTAAAATCCGCCTATACGACCGGGCGCGGCTCCATATTGATGCGCGCCAAGGTCGATGTGGAGGAGATGCGCAACAACAGGTCCGCGCTGATCGTCACCGAAATCCCCTATCAGGTGAACAAGGCGACGCTGGTCGAGCGCATCGCCGAACTCGTGCGCGAAAAGAAGGTCGAGGGCATTTCCGATCTGCGCGACGAGAGCGACCGCGACGGCATGCGTATCGTGATCGAACTGAAGCGCGAGGCCTTTCCCGACGTCGTTCTGAACCAGCTCTATCGCTTTACCGCGATGCAATCGTCTTTCGGCGTGAACATGATCGCGCTGAACGGCGGCAAGCCGGAAATGCTGCGGCTGAAGGACGTGCTGCGCGCTTTCGTCGATTTCCGCGAAGAAGTCGTCACCCGCCGCACGAAACATCGTCTCGGCAAGGCGCGCGACAGCGCCCATGTGCAGGTCGGTCTTGCCATCGCCGTCGCCAATATCGACGAGGTCATCCGCCTCATCCGCACCTCGCCGGACGCCGCAGCGGCGCGAGAGGCGCTGATGAACAGGGCCTGGCCCGCCAAGGACATGGCGCCGCTGGTGGCGTTGATCGCCGATCCGCGCCACGCGCTCGACGCCGACGGCAATATCCATCTGTCGGAAACGCAGGCGCGCGCCATTCTCGATCTGCGCCTGCAACGCCTGACCGCGCTCGGCCGCGAGGAAATAGCGGAAGCCCTCAACAAGCTCGCCGCCGAAATCGCCGAATATCTCGAAATATTGCGCTCGCGCGAAAAACTGTTCGGCATCGTCAAGGACGAGTTGAACGCGGTGAGGGAGGCTTACGCCACGCCGCGCCGCACGGTCATTCTCGACGCTGTCGGCGACATGGACGACGAAGACCTCATCGCCCGCGAGGACATGGTTATCACCGTCTCTCACGCAGGCTACATCAAGCGCGTGCCGCTCTCCACCTATCGGGCGCAGCGGCGCGGCGGCAAGGGCCGCTCGGGCATGCAGACGCGCGAGGAGGATTTCGTGGCGCGCCTCTTTGTCGCGTCGACGCACACGCCCATTCTGTTCTTTTCCTCGCGCGGGCAGGTTTATAAGGAAAAGGTCTGGCGCCTGCCGCTGACCTCGCCGCAATCGCAGGGCAAGTTCCTGCGCAACATCCTGCCGCTGGAGGCCGACGAGCGCATCACGACAATCATGCCCTTGCCCGAAAGCGAGGAGGAATGGGAGAAGCTCGACGTCATGTTCGCCACGACCGGCGGCGGCGTGAGGCGCAACAAGCTCAGCGATTTCACTCAAGTCAATCGCGCCGGCAAGATCGCCATGAAGCTGGACGAGGGCGAGGCCATCGTCGATGTGGCGATCTGCACGGAAGGCGACGACGTGCTGCTGACGAGCGCGCGCGGCCAGTGCATCCGCTTCGCGGTGCCGGAAGTGCGCGTTTTCACCGGCCGCACGTCGATGGGCGTGCGCGGCGTCGCGCTGGAGGAGGGCGATCGCGTGATCTCTCTGTCGATCCTGCGCCATTTCGAGGCGTCGGGCGACGAGCGCTCGGCCTATCTCAAGATGAGCCGCGCCGTGAACGGCGAGGCGGCCGGCGACAGCGAGGTGGATGTCGGCGAGGAGGCCACGAACGGCGTCAACGGCGAGCACTTGCCGCAGGAGCGCTACGCTGAAATGTCGGCGGCCGAGCAATATATCCTCACCGTCTCCGAGAACGGCTACGGCAAGCGCTCCTCGTCCTTCGAATACCGCATCACCGGGCGTGGCGGCAAAGGCATCGCGGCCATGGCGGTCAACGATCGCAACGGCCCGCTGGTCGCCTCCTTCCCGGTCGAGGATTCCGACCAGATCATGCGTGTCACCGACGGCGGCCAGCTCATCCGCTGCCCGGTCGAAGGCATCCGCATCATCGGCCGCGGCGCGCAGGGCGTGATCGTGTTCAATACGGCTGAGGACGAGAAGGTCGTCTCCGTCGAGCGGGTGGCGGGCGAGGAGGACGAG
>JBKDZW010000148.1:0-5247 GCA_047971685.1 Rhodoblastus sp. | reverse complement strand
TGGCGCGTCTCTTGGTGCGTCTCTTGGCTTGTCTCATGGCTGTCCGCAGCGCCTGCCGGCGCGTTTCCAGATCGCGTCGCGTTATCCATCTTCAGTTCGATTTCATTATCGAATTTTGACCGAACCGTTCGGTCAGGCTTGATTTAGGGTCGAAACGTGTGTTAGTCAATGCCGACCGAACGGTTCGGTAGTATCGGCCAGCGGCGAGGGCAGGCGCCGTGGGCCGGATACAAGTCGCAGACTGAGGCAGACCGCGTACGAATTGGCGTTGCCGGCCGAATTGGCGTTGCCGATTGGTTGCAGCCGGGTTTCATGGATCGATGCTCGGGTTAAGGCTCGGCACATTGAATGAATTTGCGACTTCCCCATGAATGAACAGATTCCCAGGGTGCGCTTCGAGCCGACGCAAGACCCTTCCGCCCTGCGGGAACCTTCCTCTCAGCCATCCCCTGCCACCGCCCCGCCCGCCGGCAAGCGTCGTAAAATCGTCGTCGCCGCGCTATGTGCGTTTGCGCTCGCCGGCCTCTGGTACGGCTACCGCTATATCGTCGAGGGGCGTTTCATCGTTTCGACCGACGACGCCTATGTGAAGGCGAATGTGACGACGATTTCCGCCAAGGTCGGCGGCATTCTCGTCGCCGAGCCCGTAATCGACAACAGTCTGGTGAAGAAGGGCGACATTCTCGCCGAAATCGACCCCGGCGATTACCGGCTCGCCCTTGCCGCCGCGGTGCGCCGCATCGACACGCAAGGCGCGACCATCGCGCGTATCGCCGCCCAGCGCGACGGTCAGGAAGCCGCCGTGGCTCAGGCGCGCGCGCAATTGGCGGCCGCCGAGGCCGACCGGACGCGCGCGGTCTCCGAATTCGAGCGCACGGAAACTCTGGTCGAGCGCAAGTTCGCAACCCCCCAGCGTCTCGACGTCGCCCGCGCCGACCGCGACCGCGCCCTTGCCGCCGTTATCGGCGCCAAGGCCGCCGTCTCCGCCGCCGAGGCCGCCCTCGGCGTCTTGCGCGCGCAGGAGACGGAGGCCGAACGCACACGCAACGAATTGCGCGTGACCCAGGACAGGGCGCAGCGCGATCTCGATTTTACGACCGTGCGCGCGCCCTTCGACGGCGTTGTCGGCAATCGCGCGGCCCAGCCCGGCGCTCTCGTTGCGCCGGGCACGCGCCTGATGTCGCTGGTGCCGCTCGACACGGTCTATGTCGAAGCCAATTTCAAGGAAACGCAGATCGGCGGGCTGAAGCCGGGCCAGAAGGTCAAACTTGTCGTCGACGCTTACGCCAAACGCGAGATCGAAGGCGAGGTCGAGAGCATCGCGCCGGCCTCGGGCGCGCAATATTCCATGCTCCCGCCTGAAAACGCGACCGGCAATTTCACCAAGATCGTCCAGCGGGTTCCCGTGCGCATTCGCATCCCCGCCGAAGTCGCGCGCGACGGCATTCTGCGCCCCGGCATGTCGGTCTACGTCGACATCGACACGCGCACGCCCAGAACCGACACGCGCGCGTCCAGGTTCTGACGCCCATGTCCTCAAGCGCCTCGGCGATTGACCCGGCCGGCGCCTATGCCCTGCCCGAACAGCGTTTCGACGCCAGGCGCGTCATCGCTTTCGTCGGCATGGTCTTCGGCATGTTCATGTCGATCCTCGACATCCAGATCGTCTCGGCCTCGCTTGGCGAAATACAGGCGGGCCTCTCGGCCGGCGCCGACGAGGTCACCTGGGTCCAGACCAGCTATCTGATCGCCGAAGTCATCATGATCCCGCTGTCGGGATATCTGTCGCGCGCCTTTTCGACGCGCATCGTCTTTGCCTTTTGCGCAGGCGGCTTCACGCTGACCAGTTTCATGTGCGCACAGGCGACCTCGATCGAACAGATGATCGTCTTCCGCGCGCTGCAAGGCTTCATCGGCGGCGGCATGATCCCGACCGTCTTTGCGAGCGCGTTTACGATTTTCCCGCCGGACAAGCGCATCATCATCCAGCCGGTCATCGGCCTGGTGGCGACGCTTGCCCCCACCATCGGCCCGACGGTCGGCGGCTATCTGACGGATGTCTTTTCCTGGCACTGGCTGTTTCTGGTCAATGTCCTGCCGGGCATAGCGGTCACGCTCGTCTCCTGGTTCATGATCGACTTCGACGAGCCCAACCTGAAACTGCTCGACGGTTTCGACTGGAGCGGCCTCATATCCATGGCCGTCTTTCTCGGCGGGCTCGAATATGTGCTCGAGGAAGGCCCCTCGAAAAACTGGTTCGAGGAAGACGCGGTCCGTTACGCGGCGTTCGCATCGCTCCTGGGCGCCGGCATCTTCTTCTGGCGCTCTTTCGTTTCCAAAAACCCGATTGTCGATCTGCGCGTGCGCAACGGCAGTTTCTGGGCGGGCTGCATCTTTTCCTTCGTGCTCGGCATCGGCCTTTACGGGCTCACTTACATCTATCCCATTTATCTCGCGCGCGTGCGCGGCGACACGGCCCTGCAAATCGGCGCGACGCTTTTCGTTACGGGGCTGACGCAGATGCTCTCGGCGCCGCTGATCGGTCGCGTGATGATGCGCACCGACGCCCGCATCCTCCTGTCGATCGGCTTCGCCAATTTCGCGATCTCGTGCTGGCTGATGACCTATGTCACCAAGGACTGGGATTTCTGGGAATTGATGATCCCGCAGATTTTCCGCGGCTCGTCGCTGATGCTATGCATGATCCCGATCAATTCCGTGGCGATGGGGACGCTTGAACCCCACGAGATGAAAAACGCCTCCGGCCTGTTCAATCTCACGCGCAATCTCGGCGGCGCCTTCGGGCTCGCCGTCATCAACACCTTCATCAATCATCGCTGGGATCTGCATCTGGCCCGCCTGCACGAACGGGTGACATGGTCGTCGGAACGCGCGCAGCACTGGATGTCGGTTCTGTCGGGCGCCTATTCGAGCCTCGGCTCCGACGCCAATCTCGCGGCGATGAAAAAACTGGCGTCTTTCGTGCGCCGCGAGGCGCTTGTCATGGCGCTCGCCGACGTCTTCCTGCTGATCGCCTTCATCTTCGCGATCATGCTGCTGGCCGTGCCCTTCGTGCGCCGCCCGCCCAATCTCGGCCTCGACGCCGACGGGCATTGAACAGGCCCTTATTGCGCCTTGCCGGCTCCCTCGGTCTCGACGCCGCCGGCCATGCTTGCAACGCGCGCGCCAATGTCGACGATCGCCTCGCGCAATTGCGCGACACCGGCGTCCCCGTCGCTGGGCGCCTCGCGCGCCGCCGCAAGCGCGCCGGTCAAGCGGGCGATGTCGGCGCGCATCTCGCCCGCCTGGTCCGCCGCCATCCGTTCGCCCGCCTTCATATCCGCGCGCAGGCGCGCAAGGCGTTTTTTGGCCGTCTCCACTTCCTTCCGCAGCTTTTCATTGTCGCCGATCGCCTCGTCGCGCGCCTGCTCGGCCTGGCGCTGCGCCTCGCGGGTTGCGTCGAGATTGGCGCGCATGGCCTGCGCATCGTCCTGGATGAGCGCATTGCGGTCGCGTTCGGCCTCGAACCGCGCTTGCGCGGCCTGCGTCATCTGCTCGGCGGAACGCACGTCCTTCCTCAGAAGATCGCGTTCTTCGGCAAGCCCCATCGCACGCTCGGCCTCATTGCGCGACGTTCGCGCGTGCGCCTCGATCTCACTGTCCAGGCTCGCAATATGCGCCATCAGCCCGTCCAGCTTCGTTTCGAGCCCCAGAATGTCGACGCGCCTTTCCTCGGCAAGCCCGCAAATCTTGTCATGGACCTCCGACAGCACGCGATGGCGTTCGCGCAAATCGTCTCGCTGCCCCGTGGAATCGTCCAATTCGAGGATCAGCGCGCCGCGTTCGCTGTTGGCTTCGGCCAGATCGCGCAAGGCCACGATATGGCGCTGGTCGAGATCGCCGTATTCGCCGCGCAATTTGCCCAGATCGTTCTGCAACCCCACGATCTCGGTCGCCCGCCGTCCAAGCTCCGCCAGTTCGTGGGCCTGCGTCCCGGCCTGCGCCTCCATGCGCTGTTCGAGACGGCGTCGTTCGGCGGCAAATTCCGCACGCAGGAGATCGCGCTCGGCCACAACCTCGTCCATCGACAAGGGCATCAATATTTCCAGGCGTCGGCGCGTCAGCCGCAACGCCCTGCGCCAGAAGGCCGGGAGCATCAAAAGCGCAAGCAGCCCGGCCGAAAACGCGCCGAGCAGGAAAATCATGACTTGTTCAATCAAAACAATAAAGCCCCGGCCGGCCGGAAACGCGGGCGACAATGCCACGAGGGGGCGTCCCAGGTAAAGCGGCGTCACAAGCAAGGCGGCGTCCCGCTTCAGGCAAAGTTCGCAGCCCCGTTCCGCGCAGCCCGATCGGAACGGTTCCGGTTAGAACGGATTCCAGGTGGAGGTCGACGTAAACTTGAGATAGCCGAGATTGAGGCCAAGCCGGGCGCCGACGCCCGAGCGGATAGGCACGACCACCACCTGATCGGCGGTGAGCGCGGTGAATCCGAACCCGCCGATGAGATAGGCCGAACCGTCGATCCCGCCGAAGCGGCGAAAAATGCCGTCGACCGCCGGCAGGTTATAGACCAGCATCATGGTGCGGTCGCCATCGATGCCGGCGTCGAACCCGAGCGAGGGCCCCTGCCAGTATATTTTCCGGTCGCCGGCGTTGCGGGTGTACATCTGCCCTTCGCCGTAGCGCAGACCGCCGATAAAGGCGCCCGAGCCTTCCTGCCCGAGAATATAGGCGTTGGGCCTGCCCCAGCGCTTGGTCGCCTTTTCGATGCCTTGCGCCAGTCCGCGCGACACCGATCCGAAGAAGCGATGGCCGTTGTCGAGCACTTCGTTGGAAGAGAACTGACCTGGCTGTTGGCGCGCAAAGGCGCGCACGGGGGTGGCCGCCAGCGCCGCCGCGCCGATCGATCGAATAAGAATATCGCGACGTGTCGTCGTCATCGCCAGCTCCTCTGCCGCACCCGCGTCACTTGCGAATCTGGCGCTGGAAAATGGTGAACCCAAGGCGGGAGCGCGCCTGCGCGCTCCAACGCGGCATGCTGCAACGACAGGGTTAACGAAAGATTGACGAAACCCCGTGCGCCCGGATTTCAGCCAGCCTTGCCCCTCAGCCGGCCTTGCCCCTCAGTCGGCCTTGCCCCATGCGACAAACGGGCCGTTGCGAAACCCTTCGGTCGCCTTGCCGTAGAGCATGGGCGCGCCGTCGCCGTCGAGCACGCGCCCGCCGGCCGCCCGCAAAACGGCT
>JBKDZW010000147.1:0-4358 GCA_047971685.1 Rhodoblastus sp. | reverse complement strand
GTTCGGCGACGCCGTGCGGGCGCCGTCCACGTCACGATCGGCCGCTCATCGTCAGGCCGCGCCGCCGATGCCGCCGCCCGTTAAAACGACGGTCCTGTTCTGGAAACGAGCCATTCCGCCCCTCCCCGAATTCGCATTGCCGTCATCGCACTTTTACGCAATCCTGACAGCGGTCCGATAAATATATGAAAATATATTGTTGCAAATAACAAGCTGGCCGGGATCGCCCAAACCCGTTTCAGACAGGAACCGCAGGGAAATTAATGACGAACCCGTATGAAACACGGCAGGAAATGGCCAATAGGTTGTTTTTTCGACTCTATCAGTGCGCAAATATGTTGCATAAAACAGGAAGCCGCGCCGTAGAGGCCGAGGGGCTCACCACGCAGCAATGGGCCGTGCTGGGCGCGCTGTCGTGCAAGGCTGCGGACAGCGGGCTCAGCATAGGCGAGCTTGCGCGCTATCTCATGGTCAGCCGGCAGAATCTGGCGGGGCTGGTCGGGCGCATGGAGCGCGACGGGCATGTCGCCATCGTGCAGGACGAACGCGACCGCCGATCGAGGATCGTGACGATGACCGAAAACGGCCGTCACGTCTGGCAGGATCTCGCCCGTCCCAAGATACGCGCCTATTACGATCAGGTGTTGCAGGATTTCTCGGTCAACGACACCGTGCACGCCCTGCATTATCTGCTGAAAATTCTGGAGAACATGAAGCAGATCGACGGCGGCGGCCCCGACGCGCATGCCGGGAACGAGGAAAGCTGAGATCGGACCGCTGCGCCAGACGCCCCGTCAGGCCATGGCGGCGGGTGTGCGTTCTGTGGTGTTCCTGCAACGCGCCTGCCCAATATTCCGCGCCGGCCCGCATCTGCACAAAACTTAGGCTTGTGCACATCAAACGACGTTGCCGCGCCGCGCGCCGGCGGCGCATTTTGGCCGCATGAAAATCCAGATCGCCGGAGACATAAAATGAGAATTCCAGCAGCCGCTGCGGCCCTCGGCCTTGCCGCAAGCGCCTTCGCCGCCGAAGCGGCGGAGCCTCAAACGCCGCTTGCCGCCAAGCCGCTGGTCGCCTGGCCCACGCCCAATTTCGACATTCTGGGCGCAGGATTCGACTATGCCTTCGGCGTCAAATTGCAGAGCGACGACATATTGCGCGGCATTTCGCAGACCGCGCGCCGCCCCGGCGCTACCGCCTACGGCGAATTGCGTTACGGCTGGTTTTACGCCGGCGTGCAGCCCTGGAGCGTCAACCTGCCGACGCATCCGAGCATGGAGGTCGACATTTATGGCGGCGTTCGCCCGACATGGGGGCCGCTCACGCTCGACTTCGGCCTGATCTATTACGCTTATACCGGCAATCAGAACCGCTATTGGCTGGCGGGCGCCGGCGGCCCGGTTCTGGGTTTCTGGACGCCAGGCGCTGCGCCCACCACCCCCGCCAACCCCAGCTATATCGAGTGGTACGGCAAGGCGACCTGGGCCATCAACGATTACCTGTCGATCGGCGTGGCGACCAATTACGCGCCGAACTGGGGCAATTTCGGCGCCAGGGGCCTCTATAACGAGGTCAACGCCAAGATCGCTTTCGGCGAGACCGGTTTTGCCGTCTCGGGCGCTTTCGGACATTCCTATCTCGGACGCGCATCCTGGGAATATGGCTTCAGCTATGTCGACCCCCGCCAGTTCTTCGACGGCGTTCCGCGCGGCTTCAAATTCGCCAGCTACAACAGTTGGAACGCCGGCGTCTCGTACACCTACAAGGCCGCAACGCTCGATCTGCGCTATCACGGTTCGAGCCTCGGCAAGGAGGGTTGCGCCATCAACACGTCCGATCCCGCCGCCAATCTTCAGGCAGGCCTGATCGGCGTCGGCAAATCGAACTGGTGCGGCAACAGGTTCATGGCGTCGCTCTCGCTCGATTTCACCTCCGCGACCTTCAAGTAGATCGCGGCCTTCTAGAACAGACCACGATCGGGCGCATCGTCAGGCCGCCATCGCGCGCGCCTGACGGCGTTGCTTCCATACCAGCCAGCCGATGATCGACACGTTGAGCGCGTTCCACATCAGGCCATGCAGAAAGGCCGTGCGATAGGAGCCCGTCCAGTCGAAGATGACGCCGGAAATGTAACCGCCGAAGGCCATGCCGACGATGGTGGCGGTAACGAGAACGCCGATGCGCGCGCCGGCCTCGCGCGGCGGCATGAGTTCGCGGCAGATGACCGCGTACATGGGAACGATGCCGCCCTGAAACAGTCCGAACACGCCGGACACGATATAAAGCGACACGAGACCGTCGAAGAACAGATAGAGCGCAAGCGCCACGCCCTGCATGAGCGAACCGATCAGCAAGGTCGGCGCGCCACCGATGCGATCCGAGACATAGCCCGAGGCGATACGCGAAAAAATGCCGAGAAAGAGCATGAGCGACAGCATCTCGGCGCCGCGCGCCACGCCATAGCCGAGATCGCTGCAATAGGCGACGATATGAACCTGCGGCATGGACATGGCGACGCAACAGGCAACGCCCGCGATGGACAACAGAACCATCAGCGCGCGCGGCGAAAGCCCCAGGCTCCTTTGCGCCGCCGCCGTGGCCGCCGTCGCTGCGACATAGACATGTTCGGCCGGGCGCCGGCGCATGGCCAGGCACAACGGCAGCACGAAGCCTGCAACCGTCAGGCCGATTGCGGCATAGGTCTCGCGCCAGCCGAAAACCGGAACGGCCTCGTTGATGACAAGCGGCCAGATGGCGCCGCCGACATAATTGCCCGACGCGACAACGACCACGGCAAGCCCGAGGCGACGCACGAACCAATGGGAGATGTCGGCGATAAGGGGGCCAAAGCCGATGGCCGCGCCAATGCCGATAAGGCCATGGGCCAATGCGAACAGGCCAATGCCCGGCGCGAGCGCTGCGCCCGCAAACCCCACAGCCAGAACGAGCGCGCTTGTGCATAGCGGCGCAACGATGCCGGCCCTGTCGGTCCAGCGGCCGAGCACGATTGCGCCGATGCTGAAACCTGCCATCGCCACCGTATAGGGCATGGAGGCGGCTGCGCGCGTCACGCCGAAATCGGCCTGCATCATCGGCATGATGACGACAATGGACCACATGCCCGCGGCAAGCAGCGTGGCCGCGGCAAGCGCCGCGCACAGACGCAACACGGCGTAAGGGCCATCGGGCAGATAGAATTGTTCGGTCGCGGCACGCGAAAAATTCATCGGACGATTCCGGACAAGTGGCCCGCAATTTCCACCCATCCCCGCCGGTCCGCAAGGCCGGAGGCTGCGCGTGAGGCTCGCTCCTGCCATGCAATGCCTGCGCGCCCAGGCGCCAACATCGTTGGAGGAAGATCAATGTGCGGAGAAAAACTCCTTCGTGCGGCCGAAGGAAAGCGCTCCACCGGCGCACATCGCGCGTCTGGCCAGATCGACCGCCAATTGCGGCGATCCACGCCAGGACATCGACACGAGGCCTGCGCCCAATTCGCTTTCGATTGCGCCGAATTTTTTCTTGTAAGGTTCGTCGCCGATCGTGAAGTCGAGCGCGCCGCTCCGTTCCTCGATCAGGAGCGAGACGAGCCGGTCGATCGCCACATTGCCGGGAGACGCGCTTTTCCAGCGCTCGTCGCCGATGGTCGACATGACCAGACAAAAACGCTCCTTGCGCTGCAAGCCGAAATTGGTCGCCACGATCTCGTCGTCGACCGACAGCGTGAACAGGCGCGCGATGCGGTTGTGCGGAGCAAGCGCCACTGTTTCGTAGAATGCGCGGAACGGCGCGGATTGCAGGATATCGCTGCGGCCGAGCCTTGCGAAGCGCGCCGCGCGCTGCGCGCACAATATTTCAAACGCGCGGGCCAGGCCCGCAGCCTCCGTCTCTTCGCGAAAACACACCCGGCCGCGCCCGCCGATACGGCGGTTCTTGCGCGCAAGTTCGCGCCGGAACGCCTGGTCCGGCAGGTTTTCCTCGAATGCGGCGCGCCCCGCGCCAAGCCTCAGGTCCCAGGCGCAGAAGTTCATGTGACGGCGCGCGAGATCGAACAATGGATTGCGCGCGGCGGCGACAAAAGGCGGCGCCTTCTCGAAACGTAGAATATCGGCAGGCCGAAGCGCGGCCTCAATCTGCGCCCAAAGCAAGCTTTCATGCGCGTACAGGGCGGGCGCGTGCGAGGCCAGCAGCGGCGCGTGATAATCGCTGACGCCGAGATCGGCGAATTCGACGACGACAAGGCCGCCCTCGCGCCGCCGCACCAGCGGCAAAAGCATAAGAGGGGCGCCGGATGCCGCATCGCGCACGCGCACGAACAGGGGCGCAGCGCCGAAATGCGGCGCGAGGATCGCGTACCAGGG
>JBKDZW010000146.1:0-7707 GCA_047971685.1 Rhodoblastus sp. | reverse complement strand
TCGCGGATCACCTTGCCGCCGGTGCCGATCACTTCGCGGATCTTGTCGGTCGGGATTTTCATGGTCTCGATGCGCGGCGCAAATTCCCCGAGTTCGGCGCGGGCGCCGGTCAGGGCCTTCGACATTTCGTCGAGAATATGCAGACGGCCGTCGCGCGCCTGGGCGAGCGCGACCTTCATGATCTCCTCCGTGATGCCGGCGATCTTGATGTCCATCTGCAAGGAGGTGACGCCGGCGTCGGTGCCGGCCACCTTGAAGTCCATGTCGCCCAGAAGATCCTCGTCGCCGAGAATGTCGGAGAGAACCGCAAAGCGCTCGCCCTCGAGGATGAGACCCATCGCAATGCCCGCCGTCGGACGCTTCAGCGGCACGCCCGCATCCATCAGCGCCAGCGAGGAGCCGCAGACCGTCGCCATGGACGAAGACCCGTTCGATTCGGTGATCTCGGAAACCAGACGGATCGTGTAGGGGAATTCGGCCGCCGTCGGCAGCATCGGACGGATCGCGCGCCAGGCGAGCTTGCCATGGCCGATTTCGCGGCGCTTGGGCGAGCCGACGCGGCCCGTCTCGCCGACCGAATAGGGCGGGAAGTTGTAGTGCAGCAGGAAGCGCTCCTTGTAGGTGCCTTCCAGGCTGTCGACATATTGCTCGTCCTCGCCCGTACCGAGCGTGGCGACGACGAGGGCCTGCGTTTCACCTCGCGTGAAAAGCGCGGAGCCGTGGGTGCGCGGCAGAACGCCGGCTTCCGCGATGATCGGACGCACGGTCTTCACGTCGCGGCCGTCGATGCGGAGCCCCGTGTCGAGAACGTTCCAGCGCACCACCTTGGCCTGCAATTCCTTGAAGGCCTCGCCGACATGCTCCTTGGTGAAGGCCGGTTCCCGGCCTTCCGGGAAGAGCGCGGCGGTCACCTTCGCCTTCACGGCGTCGACGGCCTTGTAGCGTTCCTGCTTGGCCGTGATCTTGTAGGCGTCGCGCAATTCGCCTTCGGCGATGTCGGACACCGCCTTCTCCACGCCGGAGCGGTCGCTCTGCGCGAAATCGCGCGGATCCTTGGCGGCGCGCTCGGCGAGACGGATGATGGCCTCGATCACCGGCTGGAAGCCGCGATGGCCGGTCATGACGGCTTCGAGCATGGTTTCTTCCGAAAGCTCTTTGGCTTCGGATTCCACCATCAGCACCGCATCGGACGTGCCCGCCACGACGAGATCGAGATTGGAGGACTTCATTTCCTCGATCGTCGGGTTGAGCTTGAGGGCGCCGTTGACGTAGCCGACGCGCGCGCCGCCGACCGGGCCCATGAAGGGAATGCCCGACAGGGTGAGCGCGGCGGAAACAGCGACGATCGAAAGCACGTCCGGATCGTTCTCGAGGTCATGGCTCAGAACGGTGACGATGACCTGGACTTCGTTGCGGTAGCCGTCCGGGAAAAGCGGGCGGATCGGCCGGTCGATGAGACGCGAGATCAGGGTCTCGCGCTCGGAGGGACGGCCCTCGCGCTTGAAATAACCGCCGGGAATGCGGCCGGCCGCGAAGGCCTTTTCCTGATAATCGACGGTGAGCGGAAAGAAGTCCTGGCCGGGCTTGGCGGATTTCGCGCCGACGACGGTGGCGAGCACGGTCGTGTCGCCCCAGGTCGCCATGACGGCGCCATCGGCCTGACGGGCGACCTTGCCGGTTTCGAGCACGAGCTTGCGCCCGGCCCAGTCGAGTTCTTCACGATGGATTTCAAACATATCTGTCTCTCATGACATGCAACGCAAAGAGCCATGCCAAGATGGCGAGACGCCGTACGCCCGTTGCGGAACGGACATTGAACGGACGGCGTCTGGCGATCCTGCCATGGCGCTGAGCCTTGCGGGTGCGGCGCGGCGACCCCATGCCGCCGCGCTGGGGAAACGCGGGCGCAACGGCCCGCGCCGTATCGTCAACGACGAATGCCGAGGCGCTCGATCAGCTTGCGGTAGCGCGCCTCGTCGTTCCTCTTCACATAGTCGAGGAGCTGACGGCGCTGGGAAACGAGCTTGAGCAGGCCGCGGCGCGAATGATTGTCCTTGGCGTGGGTCTTGAAATGACCAGTCAGATTGGTGATGCGCTCCGTGAGGATCGCCACCTGCACCTCGGGCGAACCCGTGTCGCCTGCCTTGGTCGCATATTCGGAAATGAGCGCCTGCTTGCGCTCGGCTGTGATCGACATCGTAGTCTCCTGATGTTCGGGGAATGGCCCTGCCGGGATGTCGTCCAGCAGGGTCGTCGATTCGACCGTTCAAGGGCCGAAGGCGGCCTTATACACGAAACCGGCGCGCAAGCCAGCCCCGGCAAGCCAGCCCCGGTTCCGCGCCTATTGCAGGTTGGCGTCGAGCGAAATCGTCCGCCAGACCCGGCCCGACGAGGTCTGCACCAGATTGGCGACGAAATTGCGTTTGGCGGCGATCGCCTCCTCCAGCGCGCTCTGCACCTCCGTGGGCGCGTTCACCGCTTTTTTCTGCACTGTCAATATGATGTCGCCGGTCGCGAACCCGGCCGCCGCCGCCGCGCTGTCGGCTTTCACATCCGTCACGACGACGCCCTCCTGTCCCTCGTCCAGATGGAATTCGCGCCGGCTCTCGGCGGTGATCTGCGAGACGTCGAACCCGAGGGCGCACTTCCATGTCGCCATTTTCTGCGACGGGCGCTCGACTTTGGCGAGCGGCGCCTCTTCGCCCGGCAGTTCGGCCGGCGTCAGTCGCACCGTCTCCATCCGTCCGTCGCGGAGAATTTCAACCGGCAGGGACTGGCCGAGCGTCGGCGCGATGGCGCGGAAGAAGGCGCGCGGGTCGCGCACGGCGGTCGCGCCGACGCGGACGATCACATCGCCCGCCCGCAGGCGGCCATGCGCCGGGCTGCCGGGATCGACGCCCGCCACGATCGCGCCGGCGGGGCTCGCCAGGGACAGGGCTTCCGCGATTTGCGGCGTGACTTCCTGCGCGGCGACGCCGACCCAGCCGACTTTCATGTAGCCGTATTTGCGGATCAGCGCGGCCGCCTCCGTCGCGATGGAGGCGGGAATGGCGTAACCGATGCCAATGAAGCCGCCTTTGGCGAGGCCGCCGGTGTAATAGGCCGTGTTCACGCCCACCACTTCGCCGGCCATATTGAACAACGGGCCGCCGGAAGTGCCGTGATTGATCGCCGCATCCGTCTGATGAAGGCGTCGAACATCGAAAAATGCAGGTCGCGATTGAGCGCGCTCACGATCCCCGAGGTCACCGTCGTGCCGAGGCCGAACGGATTGCCGATCGCAATCACCGGCTCGCCGACTTTCAGAGCGTCGCTGTCGCCGAACCGGACCGGCGTCAGATCGGCCGGAGGCTTGATGCGCAACAGCGCAATGTCGGTCTTGCGGCCCGCCCCGACCAGCGTGGCGCGATGGCTCGTTTTGTCGGACAGCGTGACGACGATTTCATAGGCGTTCTCGACGACATGGCGATTGGTGAGAATGTACCCGGCCTTGTCGATGACGAAGCCCGAACCGAAGCTCTCCCGGGCGCGCATGGCCGAACTGCTGGCGACCCGGGTTTGTGACGCAGGCGGCGCCTTGACCATCGCCCGGGTCATGACGCTGACGACGCTCGGCAGCAACCGGGCGACGAGGGCCGACTGATCGCGGACGACGACTTGCGTTTCGACCTGTGCTTCGGCCCGCGCCGGCGCGCCGGCCGCCATCGTCAGCGCGCCGGCGATTGCGAAGGCCCATATACGATTCATTGATGCTTTCTCCTGGCGGTTTTAATCTCCTGCGCGCTCCCGCCGCCCCGCATCGCTACGGAAGCGGCGGGCGGCATCCGGGCTCCGGCGCTGGATCGACAAGACGGAATACGTATGGGGCGCAGGTTTGACGCACAGGCGCCCATCACATCATCGTGATGCGTTATCAAGCGCTTACATAATTAGTGAACATTGGCTCGCCATCTGTAAACGCGCATGGGAGCGTTTGCAGCGGGGCAGGCGTCGGGGCGCGTTTCGCGCGTGGCCGGGACTTCGGGATCGGCCGCGTTCAGAACGGCAGATTGAATACGCGCGCGGGATTGAGCTCGCCGCCTTCCACCACGCCGGTGGCGATCACGACGCCCGAACAGGCGGCGTAAGCCGGCCCTCCGGCCGGCGCATCGCGTCCGCGCAAGAGGATCGACTGGCC
Organism: Rhodoblastus sp.; assembly: GCA_047971685.1. Lineage (GTDB taxonomy): Bacteria > Pseudomonadota > Alphaproteobacteria > Rhizobiales > Beijerinckiaceae > JAJXWB01. The sequence goes on along the minus strand of JBKDZW010000146.1, from coordinate 3,530 downwards.
GCGCCGCAATCGCGACGCCGCATTGCGGTCCACCACGACGCAGGGCAATTCGCTCAATCCCGCCTCGACCGAGCGCAAATGATCGGCCTGCGCGCCCGGCCGATCCTCGATGTCGGGGAAGGTTGTCATGTCGGCTTCCGTGAACGGGCCGACCCGGGTGCGGCGTAGCGCCACGACATGGCCGAAGCAGCCGAGCATGCGGCCGAGGTCGCGCGCGATCGCGCGCACATAGGTGCCCTTGCCGCACTGGGCCTCGAGCGTTGCGGTGTCACGGGTCGAATCCACCAGTTCCAGCGCATTGACGGTGACCGGACGCGGCGCGATTTCCACGACCTCGCCATCGCGGGCGAGGTCGTAGGCGCGTTCGCCTGCGATCTTGATGGCGGAAAAGGCGGGCGGGCGCTGCAAGATCGTGCCGATGAAATTGGGCAGCGCCTGCGCGATCTGATCGACGCCCGGCCGCAGATCGGAGGCCTCGACCGGCCTGCCGTCGGCATCGTCGGAATCGGTTTCGACGCCCCAGCGCACGGTGAACCGATAGGCCTTCTGGCCATCCTGCACGAAGGGCACGGTCTTGGTCGCCTCGCCGAAGGCGACAGGCAGGATGCCCGAGGCCAGCGGATCGAGCGTGCCGGCATGGCCCGCCTTTTTGGCGTTATAGATGCGTTTCAGCCGCGAGACGGCATGGGTCGAGGTCATGCCGACGGGCTTGTCGAGAATGACCCAGCCGTCGACGACCACGCGATTGGAGCGGGGCTTGCTCATGCGTCTTTATCCGCAAGATCAGTTTCAGGCGACGCGTCCTTTTCAGACGACGTGTCCTTTTCAGGCGACGTCTCCTTGGGCGCATCGAGATCGCGGCGCACCTTCTCGGAATTCAGAAGCGCGTCGATCTTTGCGGAATTGTCGAAACTGTCGTCGATCCTGAAGCGCACGTCGGGAGCAAACCGCAGATTGACCTTTCGCGCGATCTCGCCGCGCAGGAAAGCGCGATGGCGGTCGAGCGCCTTGATGACCTCGGGCGCGTCCTTGCCGCCGAGCGGCATGACGAAGACCGTCGCGAGTTTCAAATCCGGCGACATTTTCACGCGAGGAATCGTGACGACGTGCGATTCAAGCACGGGATCGCTGATATCTCCGCGTGAAATGACTTCGGCGCAGGCGTGGCGCACGAGTTCGGCGACGCGCAGCATGCGTTGCGACGGCTCGGCGCCGTGTTGATGGTGCGACCTGGACATTGCTTTCTCACAAACCTGCGGGCTGTTCCAATGTCATCCCGGACGGCGCTGCCGACGCTTCGTTGCGCAGCCGGATTTACGCAGGCTGCGTAAACTTGCCTGCTGCAACCGGACTTACGCAGGCTGCGTAAGCTTGCCTGCTGCGGCCGGATTTACGCAGGCTGCATAAACTTGCCTGCTGCAACCGGATTTACGCAGGCTGCGTAAACTTGCCTGCGGCAACCGGATTTACGCAGGCTGCGTAAACTTGCCTGCGGCGGCCGAATGACAGGAGTTGATGTCAGAGCGAGCGCTTCACCTCTTCGACGCGATAGCATTCGATCACGTCGCCGGCGCGCATGTCCTGATAATTTTCAAAGGCCATGCCGCATTCCTGACCGGCCAGCACTTCCTTGACCTCGTCCTTGAAGCGCTTGAGCGTCGAGAGCTTGCCCTCGTGCACCACCACATTGTCGCGGATGAGGCGCACATGCGCGCCGCGCTCGACCGTGCCGTCGGTAACGCGGCAGCCGGCGACCTTGCCGACCTTGGAGATGTTGAACACTTCCAGGATCTGGGCGTTGCCGAGCATGGTCTCGCGGATCGCCGGCGCAAGCAGGCCGGACATCGCGCCTTTCACATCGTCCACGAGATTGTAGATGATGTTGTAATAGCGGATTTCGATACCGACGCGTTCGGCCGCCTCGCGCGCTTCCTTGTGGGCGCGCACGTTGAAGCCGATGACGATGGCGCCGGAGGCTTCGGCGAGCGTGATGTCGGATTCGGTCACGCCGCCGACGCCGGCATGCACGATGCGCGCAGCGACTTCGTCGGTGTTGAGCTTTTCGAGCGTGGCGATGATCGCCTCGATCGAGCCCTGCACGTCGCCCTTGACGATGAGGGGGAATTCCTTGCGGCCCGCCGTCTTGAGCTGCGTCATCATGTCGGCGAGCGAGCGCGCCGAGCCGCCGCGCGCGGCGGCCTGGTCGCGCCGCTGGCGTTCGCGATATTCGGTGATCTCGCGGGCGCGCGCCTCGTTCTCGACAACGGCCATGCGGTCGCCGGCTTCCGGCGCGCCGTTGAAACCGAGAATTTCGACGGGGAAGGAAGGGCCGGCCGTCTGGATGCTCGCGCCCTTGTCGTCGATCAGCGCGCGCACGCGGCCCCATTGGGCGCCGGCCACGACAATGTCGCCGACCCTGAGCGTGCCGCGCTGCACGAGCACGGAAGCGACCGGGCCGCGGCCCTTGTCGAGACGCGCCTCGACCACGGTGCCTTCGGCGGAGCGGTCGGGATTGGCCTTGAGGTCGAGCACTTCGGCCTGAAGCGCGATCGCTTCGAGCAGCTTGTCGAGATTGACGCCCTGCTTGGCGGAGACCTCTATCTCGAGGGTTTCGCCGCCCATGCTTTCGACCTGGACGTTGTGTTGCAGCAGTTCGGTGCGCACGCGCTCGGCCTTGGCGTCCGGCTTGTCGATCTTGTTGAGTGCGACAATCATCGGCACGCCGGCTGCGCGCGCGTGATTGATGGCCTCGATCGTCTGCGGCATCACGCCATCGTCGGCCGCGACCACCAGAATGACGATGTCGGTGACGCGCGCGCCGCGCGCGCGCATGGCGGTAAAGGCGGCATGGCCCGGCGTGTCGATGAAGGTCACGGGCAAGCCGTTGGGCGCGGTCACCTGATAGGCGCCGATGTGCTGGGTGATGCCGCCGGCCTCGCCCGACACGACATTGGCGTGGCGGATGGCGTCGAGCAGCGAGGTCTTGCCGTGGTCGACGTGACCCATGATGGTCACGACGGGCGGACGCGGCTCCAGGGTCTCGTCGGCGTCGGGCGTGTCGAACAGGCCTTCCTCGACGTCGGATTCGGCGACGCGCTTGACCGTATGGCCGAATTCCTCCGCAATCAGTTCGGCGGTGTCGGCGTCGATCACATCGGTGATCTTGTGCATCTGGCCCTGACGCATCAGGAAGCGGATGACGTCCACGCCACGTTCCGACATGCGGCTGGCAAGTTCCTGAATGGTGATCGTCTCGGGCAGAACGACTTCGCGCGCGATCTTTTCCTTCTGCTCCTGAACGACGCCCTTCATGCGCTGCACGCGGCGGCGGAAGGAGGCGACCGAACGTGTGCGCTCCTCCTCCTCGGACGTGGCGCTGGAAACGGTCAGGCGGCCGCGGTTCTTCTGCTCGCCGCCACGCGCGGGACGCGGGGTCGGCACGCTGAGCTTGGGCGAGAGCATCGGGCGGCGCAAGGGCTGCAAGGGCGCAGCGCCTGGCTGTGCGGGACGCGGCGGCGCAGCAGCGCCCG
>JBKDZW010000145.1:0-5175 GCA_047971685.1 Rhodoblastus sp. | reverse complement strand
GTCGGTGCGGTTCTCCCGGATGTTCCAGCCGGTGCGCTGATGGGAAAGCGCGCTGATGCGGATCTGAGCCCGCTTGCCCAAAGAATTGGCGTGAACTTCGCCGACCCCGAACTTTTGCGGCAGGCGCTCACTCATGTCAGCGCCTGCGTCAGGCGTGGCGACAGCTATCAGCGACTTGAATTTCTCGGCGACCGCGTGCTGGGGCTGGCCATCGCCGACATGCTGTACAAGGCTTTTCCGGAGGCTGCCGAAGGCGAATTGTCGCGCCGGCTCGCCGATCTCGTGCGGCGCGAGACCTGCGCGGAAGTCGCGCTGGAATGGGGCGTTGCGCCCTATATCATTCTGGGCGGCGGCGAGGCGCAGTCCGGCGGCGCGCAAAAGACCGCCATTCTCGGCGATATCTGCGAATCCGTACTGGGCGCGGTTTTTCTCGACGCCGGTTTCGATGCGGCGGTGCGCCTGGTGCAGGCGAGTTTCGCCTCGCGCCTCGAACATGCCGGCGCCTCGCAACGCGATCCCAAGAGCGCCTTGCAGGAATGGGCGCAGGGGCGCGGGCTGACGGCGCCGATATACAGAATCGAGGGACAGACGGGGCCCGATCACGCGCCGCATTTCATCGTTTCGACAAATATCGAGGGCTTTGCGGCGGCCCGTGGCGAGGGCAATTCCAAGCGCCATGCCGAGCAGGCGGCGGCGGAAGCCTTTCTGGCGCGCGAAAAAATCGTCGGTACGGCATGAGCGGCGAATCCGAAACCACGAGTTGCGGCTTTGTCGCGTTGATCGGGGCGCCCAACGCCGGCAAGTCGACGCTGCTCAATGCGCTGGTCGGCGCCAAGGTGTCGATCGTCTCGCGCAAGGTGCAGACGACGCGCGCGCTGGTGCGCGGCATAGCCATCGAAGGGCAGGCGCAGATCGTCTTCGTCGATACGCCCGGCATTTTCGCGCCAAAGCGCCGGCTCGACCGCGCGATGGTGACGAGCGCCTGGGGCGGGGCGGGCGATTGCGATGTCGTGGCGCTGCTGGTCGATTCCAAGAAGGGGATCGACGCCGAAGTCGAGGCGATCCTCGAGCGCCTGAAAGACGCGCCGCGCAAAAAAACGCTGGTGTTGAACAAGATCGACCTGATCGCCCGCGAAAACCTTCTCGCGCTGGCGCAGGAGATCAATCAGCGTTGCGCCTTTGCCGAGACCTTCATGGTGTCGGCCGCCAAAGGCGACGGCGTTCCGCGCCTGCGGCAAAGCCTGGCGGCCATGATGAAGCCCGGTCCCTGGCTTTACCCGGAAGATCAGGTGTCGGACGCGCCGTTGCGGGCGCTTGCGGCGGAGATCACGCGCGAAAAACTGTTCGAGCGCCTGCACGACGAATTGCCCTACGAGGCGACCGTCGAGACGGATCAGTGGAAGACCATGCCCGATGGTTCGGCGCGAATCGAGCAGACGATTTTCGTCGCGCGCGACGGCCAGAAACGGATCGTGATCGGCGAGGGCGGAAAGATGATCAAATCCATCGGCCAGGCGGCGCGAAAAGACATTGCCGAGGCTGCCGAGCAGAAGGTGCATCTGTTTCTGTTCGTGAAGGTGCGCGCCAATTGGGCCGACGATCCCGAACGCTACCGCGAGATGGGGCTGGAATTTCCCAGGGGCTAAGCGCGTTCAGCAAAAGTGCAGGCGGTTTTGCGTCCGAACGCGCAATCATTTGCCGCCCGAAAACCAGAGGACGGTTTCGACCAGCGCCAGAACGATCGCCGCGCCGATGATGGCGATGGCGGCGCCCTGCATGAGGCGGGTCGTGCGCGCGGGAAAAATCCGGAAACTCGATACGAGATAAAGCAGCAGCGCGACGAGCGCGCCGGCCTGCATGAAGGTTTCGGTTTGAAAATTCATGGCGCCTGTCCAGGGCGCATTCGCACATGCGCCGGACGATTATCCAGACGAGCCTGCCCGCGCGCGACGCATTGCGCGCCCACTTTGCCAGTTCTTTCCGCCTCGCCCATAAAGACGCATGGATTGGTTGGATCGCGGCATTGTCATCGGCCTGCGCAGGCATGGCGAGACAAGCGTCATTCTGGAGGCGATGACCGAGAATCACGGCCGCCATCTCGGCGTCGTGCGCTCGGGCCGTTCACGCGCGCTTCAGCCGACCCTCCAGCCCGGCAACAGCGTCAGTCTCGCGTGGCGAGCGCGCCTCGAAGAGCATCTGGGCGCCTTTAACGTCGAATCCGACTGTTTTCGGGCGGCGCGCCTGATGTCGAGCCCCATGGCCTTGCAGGGGCTGCACTGGCTGGCGGCGTTGTTGCGCCTGCTGCCCGAGCGCGACCCGCATGCCGGATTGTTCGCCATGGCGGAGGCGCTGGCCGACCATCTCGACGACGCCATGCTTGCGCCCGAACTCGTGGTGCGGTTCGAGCTCGCCATGCTCGCGGAACTGGGGTTCGGGCTCGACCTGGAGGTTTGCGCGGCGACCGGCGGGCGGGAAGACCTCGTCTTCGTCTCGCCCAGGAGCGGACGGGCGGTCAGCCGCGCCGCCGGCGCGCCCTGGGCCGAGCGCCTGTTGCCCTTGCCCGAATTCATCGGGCAAGAGGCGGGGAGAGGCAAAACGACGTTTTCGGATATGGAGGCCGGCTTGCAGCTTACCGGCTATTTTCTGCGGCGCGATCTGTTCGAGCCGCGGGGCCTGCATGATGCAATGGCCGTCCGCGATCAATTTGCGCGCGAGGCGCGCCGCGCAAATCCTAAAGCTTGATGCAGCCGGATTCGGAAGCGACGCCATAGCCGTCATCGACGGCGACATGGCCGGGCGCGCAGGCGTCCTTGCGGCCTTCGCCGGCGATGACATCGGAGCCCATCCAGGCGATGACGCCCAGCGACAACGCGACAATGACACCCAAAACTGTAACGATCTTCGTCATCTCAACACCGTTGGGTTCAGGCGAAACCGCCCGCTCCTCAAGAATTTCACATTGCATCGACAACCGCCGTGCGTTTGCGCACCGGGCGGGTCGCTGCGATCTACCCCCATTGGCCGACCGCTGCTTACGAATTGATGCGGTGCAAAACAAGTGCGTGAAAGCAACAGTCGGTCAAAAGCGGTTTATGTCGAAACGTTTTGTTCATACAGTAACGAAGGTCATGCGCTTGCTGCGACTCAGCGGGGCGGATAGGGACGGAACATGGCAAGAACGACCCAACCGCCCGCGCAGCCCGAAGCGCAGCCTGTCAATCTGCGCGAGGCGCTGGAAGAACGCTATCTTGCCTATGCGCTGTCGACCATCATGGGCCGCGCGCTGCCGGATGCGCGCGACGGTCTGAAGCCCGTGCATCGCCGTATTCTCTACGGCATGCAGATTTTGAAGCTCGATCCCGGCGCGACCTTCAAGAAATGCGCGAAAATCGTCGGCGATGTCATGGGCTCGTTCCATCCGCATGGCGATCAGGCGATTTACGATGCGCTGGTGCGTCTGGCGCAGGATTTTTCCTCGCGCTATCCGCTGGTCGACGGGCAGGGCAATTTCGGCAATATCGACGGCGATGCGGCGGCCGCCTACCGCTATACCGAAGCGCGCATGACCGATGTAGCGCGTCTTCTGCTCGACGGCATCGACGAGGACAGCGTCGATTTCCGCGACAATTATTCCGGCGACCAGCAGGAGCCGATCGTTCTGCCTTCGGCGCTGCCCAATCTTCTCGCCAATGGCGCGCAGGGCATAGCTGTGGGCATGGCGACATCCGTGCCGCCGCATAATCTTGCCGAAATCTGCGATGCTGCGCTCTATCTCATCTCCAATCGCGCGGCGACCGCCGAAGCGCTCGTGCGTTTCGTGCCGGGCCCGGATTTTCCGACCGGCGGCGTGATCGTCGATACGCCGGCTGCGATAACGGAAATCTATCGCACGGGGCGCGGGTCGGTCAGGTTGCGCGCGCGCTGGACGAAGGAAGAGGCCGCCCGCGGCATGTGGAATGCGGTGGTGACCGAAATTCCCTACGGCGTGCAGAAGAGCCGCCTGATCGAAAAGGTCGCGGAATTGTTCAACGAGCGCAAGCTGCCGCTTGTCGCCGACATCAGGGACGAATCCGCCGAAGACATCCGCATCGTCATCGAACCGCGTGCGAAAACGGTCGACGCCGATGTGATGATGGAAACCCTGTTCAAGCAGACGGAGATGGAAGCGCGCGTCGGCGTGAACATGAACGTGCTGGTGGACGGGGCCGTGCCGCGCGTGGTCTCGCTTGGCGAGGCGGTCGGGCAATGGCTCGACCATCGCCGCGAAGTGCTGCTGCGCCGCTCGCGCCATCGGTTGGCGGCTATCGAACACCGGCTCGAATTATTGGCCGGCATGATCGTCGTCTTTCTCAATCTCGACGAGGTCATCCGCATCATCCGCGAGGAGGACGACGCCAAGGCCGATCTGATGAAGGCGTTCAAGCTCAGCGAGAAGCAAGCCAATTATGTGCTCGATACGCGGCTGCGCTCGTTGCGCCGGCTCGAGGAAATGGAGCTGCGCAAGGAGCATGACGAACTGACCAGGGAAAAAGGCGAGGTCGAGAAACTGCTGGGCGACGAAAAGTTGCAGTGGAAGACCATCACCGCGCAGATTCGCGAACTGAAGAAAAAATATCCGCCGGAATCGAAGATCGGCAAGCGGCGCACCACCTTCGCCGAAGCGCCTGCCGCAGCAGCCGATTTCAATCTCGCCGAAGCCATGATCGAGCGCGAGCCGGTCACGGTCGTCGTTTCGGAAAAGGGCTGGATTCGCGCGTTGAAAGGCCATGTGCAGGATCTCTCGAACCTACAGTTCAAGGGCGACGACGCTTTGCTCGCCTCCTTCTTTGCGGAGACGATATCCAAGATTCTGGTGCTTGCATCCAATGGCAAGATTTTCACGCTCGACGCCTCGAAACTGCCGGGCGGGCGCGGGCATGGCGAACCGATCCGCCTGATGGCCGACATCGACGAGAGCGCCGATATCGTCACCGTGCTGCCCTATGAGGCGGGCAGGAAAATGCTGGCCGCCACATCGGACGGACGCGGCTTTGTCGTCGGCCAGGACGAGATGATCGGCGGCACGCGCAAGGGCAAGGTTCTGATGAACCCGGACGAGGGCGCAAAGGCCGCGATGCTCGTATCGGCGGAGGGCGATCATGTCGCCGTCGTCGGAGAGAACCGCAAGCTCGTGGT
>JBKDZW010000144.1:0-39416 GCA_047971685.1 Rhodoblastus sp. | reverse complement strand
TTGAGGAGAGGCGTGTGCGTGCGTTGATGTTTGTGGTTTCAGCCCTCGGGCTCGGCCTTCTGGCCGGCGGTTGCGACCGCTGCGGCGATCCGGTGAAAATCAATTTCCCCGGCATCGATGCGTGCAGCGGCAATACGGGCAGCGGCGACATGAAATGTAATTTCCGGGAGGAACGCTAGAGCAATTCCAGCAAAAGTGGATACCGGTTTTGCGTCCGGAATTGCGGAAATCAAATAGTTAGAGCGTTGCAATGATTCAATGAAAAGCGGAACCGCTCTAATGGAGACGTGCAGGCGGGCTCATGCGCGTCTCGATCCCGACATCGCCGGCTGCACGCAGATCGATCCCGCCGCCGCGAGGAATGCCGGCGATGTTTTGGAGCGCGATGTCTTGAAGACGGAAATCCAGGACATTGGAACGTCTGTGATCCGATTATGAAAACCGCCTGACAGCAGGCGCAAAACAGCCGGAAGGCGCAAGGAGTTTCGACATGCTGGCAATGGAACCGACGCAAGGCAAGGAAGTCGCCCCGACACGGCCGGCTGCGACCGTATTGCTGGTGCGCGACCGCCCCGAGGGCATGCAGGTCTTCATGGTCGTGCGTCATCACCAGATCGACTTTGCCTCCGGCGCGCTCGTTTTCCCCGGCGGCAGCATCGACAAGGAGGATTACGCCATCGCCGCCGATCTCGTGCGTTGCGGCGGCGATCATGGCATTGACGAAAAGGCGCGCGCCTTCCGCATCGCAGCCGTGCGCGAAACTTTCGAGGAATGCGGCGTGCTTTTGGCGCGTCCGCGCGGAGAAAAAGCGCTGGTCGCCGGCGCGCGCGTCGCCGAAATCGCCAGGAAGGCCGCCGGCCGCACGTTTCTGGAACTGATTACGGCCGAGGATCTCGAACTCGCGCTCGACCATCTGACGCCGTTTGCGCACTGGATCACGCCGACGGCGTTGCCCAAGCGCTTCGACACGCATTTCTTCATCGCCGCCGCGCCCGCAGATCAGCAGGCTTTGCACGACGGTTCGGAATCCGTGGATTCCGTCTGGATCAATCCCGCGCGCGCGCTGGAAGAGGCCAAGACCGGCAAATACACGATCATTTTCGCGACAAGGCTCAATGTCGAAATGCTCGGACGGCAGAACGATACGGCGGCGGCGATCGAAGCTGCGCGCGTACGGAAAATCGTCACCGTGCAGCCCGAAGTCCTGAAACGCGACGACAAGGGCGCGAAACTGCGAATCCCGCCCGACTCCGGTTACGGCGGCGAAGTCTTCGACTCCTGACGCGCAGGTTTTCGCGCGATCCCGGTTAAACCGGATCGCCCGCCGGAACCCCATGGCGGTTCCGGCGGGCGTTGCGTATTGAACGGGCTCAGTGCGCCATCCAGACCGGCAGCGTCATCGAACCCAGAATCGTGCGCGTCGCGCCGCCGAGCACGAATTCGCGCAGGCGGGAATGGCCGTATCCGCCCATGATGAGCAGATCGGCGGTATTGTCGGCCGCATAGGACAGGATCAGCGCGCCGACATCCTCGCCGCGCGGCAGCGTCTTCAATTGCGCGTTGACGCCGTGGCGCGCGAGATTGCGCGTAATATCGAAGCCCGGCAGGTCGCTTCTTGCGCGCTTGCCGTCGATCATGGTGACGATTTCGACGCTGCCGGCGCGCTTGAGGATAGGCATGGCGCTTGCGACCGCGCGCGCCGCCGCGGCGCCGCCGTCCCAGGCCACGATCACGCGGCCGAACCTGGCCGGCCCGCGATGGATATAGGGCAGGATCAGCAGCGGACGCCCGGAATTGAACAGAACGCCTTCGAGCAGCGCGCTGCTCGCGCTCTGGTCGTCGCCGTTCGGCTGCACGCCGATGGCCAGGTCGAAATTGCGCGCCAGACGCGCGACCATATCGGGCGCGCCGCCGGGCACGGGCTCGATCCGGGCGAGTTCGCAGGCGTTCGGCCGCGTCGCCGCCTTTTCAAAACGCGCATAGCCCTCGGAAATCTCGCGATTGCTCGCATCCAGCGCGTTTTGCACGAGCTCATAGGGAAATTCGCCCATGAAGGCCGGCGCCGGCGGCAATTGCTGGATGACGCCGACAACCGTCGCATGGGCATCAAACCCGTCGGCCAGACTATGCGCGAACGCAGCCAGCGCATCCGCATCGGCAGCGCGTTCCATGACGATCATAATGTCCTTCACGGCAGATCTCCTCGATCGATTCATGCCCCGACACATAAGCGCGCCAAAGCTTGGCCGCGTTGCGCAGGATCAAGCTGATACGGCGTGGATGCAAGATTTCACGGCCAGGAATTCCTGTCCGGCAAGATTTCGCATGCAGGCCGGTTGCAGATCGCTCCAATTGTAGTTTCCGGCGCGGCGGTCCGTTCACCCCGCGCCGCGAAAGCCTTGCGCCAACCGGCGATCTTAACCTGTCCGGTAAGCCTCGTGCGTTCCCATGGGGCCATTGAAAGGAGGAGCTTTCATGGTTGGGCCGGAACCATACGAAATCGTCCGCGCGCCTGGCGCGCTGTCGCGTCCGCCAGCGCGCCCGCGCCTTGATTCCATCGCCTGGAAATCGAGTCGTCCACAAATGTCGGCGAAGACCCTCATGTGCGACACGAACCCGCACGCAAACGTCGCGCCCGCAAAAATCGCCGGCGCGCATTCGGGAAGAAGGTGAGAATTCCATAGCCGCGCAAGAATGGCTGAATGCGGTCGAAAATAGCGCGCCGTTTAGGGGGCGGCGCGTAAATTCCGGAGCAGGCCGAACTGCGGGACTTAATCGAGGAATGCGGCGCAGGCCGTATAAATTGCGCGTGGACAAGCCGCCGGAGAGGCGGTTCTGGCGCGGGCGCGAAAATACGCCCGCAGGCTCACCACATGCGTTCGAGCATCTGCCGGCGTTCGGCCTTGCGGGCCTTGCGGGCGGCGTAGCGCGCGTCGCGTTCGGCCTTCTTTTCGGCCTCGAGCATAGCCTTGAGCTGCTCGTCTTCCTCGCGTTTTTTGGCCTCTTCGGCCTCCAGACGCAGGCGCTCTTCCTCGGCTTTGCGGGCTTCCTCGGCCTCGCGGGCGAGCCTGGCGGCTTCTTCGCGGGCGCGCTCGGCGGCGCGGATCGCTTCTTCCTTGGCGCGTCGCTCGGCGCGTTCGGCTTCGCGCACCTTGCGCGCCTCGACGATCGCCTGGCGTTCGGCGGCGCGCGCCTGCACGTCCGGGTCGTCCGGACCGGGGCGGTTCTGGAATTTTTCTACGAGAGCCTTGCGGGCTTCGGCGGCGGCGGTCTGACGATCCTGAAAACGAGAGCCGTTGAAAGAGCGCATGTGCCTTGCTGAACAGGTGAAAAGATGGGGGCGATGCGCGTTGCGCGCAGGGGTTCAATGCCAGAGCGCGCGCTGCACTGCAACCCTTCGCAGTGCAATATGGCCTTGCATTTCTGTCATGCATGGCTTGCGTGCAACGCTTGCGGGGCGGTTTTGTCGACCGCGCCGGCATGGTACGCCGTTGGGCAAGGCGCGACCAACAAGGGCGCTCAGGGAGAAGTCAATGCCGCTCGACGCCCAGACCATAGCGACGCTCAAGACCGTCTCGACCGCCACGATCACCACGGTTTTGTTGAAAAAGGGCTTGCGGAACGTATGGATTCGCGGCGCAATGCCCATCCGCGCCGGACAGCCGCGCCTTGTCGGCCCGGCCTTCACCCTGCGCTTCGTGCCGGCCCGCGAGGATCTGGCGACGCCGGAATCCTGGGGCAATCCGATTTCCACGCGCGCGGCCATCGAGGCCATGCCCGAGGGCGTCATCGCCGTCATCGACGCCATGGGCGTGACGGACGCCGGCGTTTTCGGCGATATTTTATGCGCCCGCATGGCCAGGAAGAATGTGGCGGCCATGGTGACCGATGGCGTCGTGCGCGATCTGGCGGGCGTGCTCTCGACCAATCTGCCGATCTGGTGCGCGGGCGTGGCTGCGCCGTCCTCGGTGACTGGCCTCACTTTCGTCAATTGGGCCGAGCCCATCGGCTGTGGCGGCGTCGCTGTCTTCCCCGACGATGTGATCGTGGCCGACGACGATGGCTGCGTTCTGATCCCGCAAGCTCTGCTTGGCCATGTTCTGGAGCACGCGCCCGAGCAGGAGCGCATGGAGGGCTGGATCATGGAGGAAGTGGGGCGCGGCGAGAAACTGCCGGGCCTCTATCCCATGAACGAGGCGACCAAGGCCCGTTACGAAGCCTGGAAGAAGAAATGAAACTTGAAAACGCCGCCGGCGTCTTCCCCATTGCGCCCACGCCTTTTGCGCCCGATGGCGCGATAGACTGGCCAAGCGTCGAGCGTCTGTTCGATTTCTACGGGCAGATCGGCGCCGATGGCGTCACCGTGCTCGGCATTCTCGGCGAGGCGTCAAAACTCGAGGCGCAGGAATCGCTCGATATTGTCGAGCGCGCGGTCGAGATCATGGGCGACAAGCCTGTCATCGTCGGCGTGTCTGCGCCGGGCTTTGCCGCCATGCGCGCGCTTGCCCGCGAAGCCATGGATGCGGGCGCTTCCGGCGTCATGATCGCGCCGCCGCACGGCTTGCGCTCCGACGACCAGATCGCGACCTATTTTGCGCAGGCCGCCGAAGCCGTCGGCGGGGACGTACCCTTCGTGGTGCAGGATTATCCCTTGATGACAAATGTCGTCATGACGCCGGGGATCATCCGTCGCATTGCGACCGAGAACGCCAATTGCGCAATGCTGAAGGCGGAGGACTGGCCTGGTCTCGAAAAAATTTCGACCCTGCGCAAATGGCAGGCCGAAGGCGCGCTCAGACCGCTGCCGATCCTCGTCGCCAACGGCGGCCTGTTCCTCGATTTCGAGATGGAGCGCGGCGCCGATGGCTCCAATACCGGCTACGCATTTCCCGAAATGCTCATCGATGTCGTCGCCTGGTCGAAGGCGGGGCAACGCGGCCGCGCGCACGACCTGTTCGACGCGCATCTGCCCCTGCTGCGCTACGAGCAGCAGATGGGCGCAGGCCTTGCGGTACGCAAATACGTACTGATGAAGCGCGGAATATTGACGCACGACGCGCAGAGGAAGCCAGGCGCGGAATTGAGCGCTGTCGCGCGTGCGGAAGTCGATTATCTGCTGGAGCGCCTGGCCCGCATCGATTCTCGCGCGAAACTGTGAGATTGCGCCGGAAAATCGCGAAATTGTTCGCGATTTTCCGAGGGATGCGAACATCGAAACCGCAACCATCGAAACCGCAGCTTTGGCCCGCCTGCGTGATGGTCTCGAAATCGAGCTTTGACGAACGCAGTCTGAGACTATTCCTTGTACCAGGTGATCTGCACGCCATTGGCGAGCAATCTTCCGTCCTCGCTCCATAGGGAGCAGGTCTGGTCGGCAAAGCAATCGTGGAAGACATCGCAGTTGGAATCGCCCAGCACGGGCGCTGCGCCAATGCGGGCAAGCTCTTCGCCGCCGACATGGAAATATGTAGTCATGGAAACCGTCGCCATAGGCTGCATGGTGCCGCGCACGAGCATGATGCGCACCAGAAACGTGTCCGACAACGCCGCCAGCGACAGAAAATCGAGCGGGCGGGCCGGCGCATCCTGCACCCAGAGGAGCGAGCGTCCCGGCCGCAGCGCGCCATCGTTGCGCGGAAATTTGCCGAGGTCGCCCTCTATGAAGCGCATGTCGTAGCGTTGCAGCCACGCGATGGGACGCAGGATATCGGGTGGCGCGACTGCGGCGAAGGGCGGGGCCTTCGGCGCTGGCGTAGGCAGATGCGTCCAGGTGGGGCGGCGCTGGCCGCACACCACGCTCGCCGTGGCGACGATGACGCCGTTCTGCGAGAGTTCGACGGACCAGTGCTGCGTATTCTTGCCGCCTCTTATCAGCCGCGCCTCGATCTCGAAGCCGCCATCGGCGATGGCGCCGCAGAAATTGACGGTCAGCGCGATGGGATCGGCGAGCCGGCGCTCGTCGATCATCACGGCGTTGAGCAGAACGGCGGCGGTCGCCCCGCCAAAGGGGCCGGCCATATTGGCGTAGGCGGGGCTCGTGGCGCCGCGCAGAACGGCGCCGTCGCGCTCGAGCCGAACGGCTCCGTCGAGTGGATGTAATTCGGTCATATCTTGAAGAACTCCGGAGTTCTGGTCGATCAATCGACGAAGACGGCGTCCGCCTCCATGGCGAGCCCGCCTTCGGCATTGCGCGCCCACAGCCGCGCCGAGGCGCCGTCGGCGGACGGCGCGCCGCAAACCGTGAAAGGCGCGATGTCGAACAAGGGGCTGACCGCGCGAAACCTGAAGGAGCGCAGCGCGCGGGAATCGTTACGGCGCGCGAGATCGACCAGCAGCGTCGCAATCATCGGCCCGTGCACGATAAGGCCGGGGTAGCCCTCGACCTCGGTGACATAGCGGCGGTCGTAATGAATGCGATGGCCGTTGAAGGTAAGCGCGGAATAGCGGAACAGCAGGACAGCGTCGGGATGGATTTCACGCGACCATGCAGCGCCTTCGGGCGCAGGTTTGGCCTTGGGCGCGGGCGCGCCGGGGGTCGGCATGTCGCGGTAGACGATATCGTGCTCCTCGCTGAACGAGCCGCCGGAAGACGATGCGATCTCGTGACGCACGAGTACGAAGACGAGCCGCCCCGTCGCGCCTTCCTTGGCTGTGACATCGGCAATGGTGGACGTGCGCTTGATCGTGTCGCCGACGCGCAGGGGCTTGCGAAAATCGAAACGGCTGCCCGCCCACATGCGGCGCGGCAGTTCGACCGGCGGCAGAAAACCGCCGCGCCGGGCATGCCCGTCGGGACCGATTTCGGATTGCCGATGCACGGGCAGGAAATAGAGCCAATGCCAGAGTGCGGGCAGAATGTCGCCGTTTGCGGGCTTGGGGTCGTCGCGGTCGAACGTGGCCGAAAGCGCTGCGACCGGAAAGGGCGTGATAATGTCCTCGAGTGTTTCCGAGCGGCCCTTCCATGCCGCGAGCTTGTCGATATCGATGGCTTTTGCCGTCATAAACCCCGCCTTCCAGAAATACGGACGCAAACTTACGCTTCCCCATGCCGCCTCGGCAATCGCGGCGGCGGGCGCCGGCCATGCAGAATTCGTTAAAGAAGTCCTGATATTCATGATCTTGAAAGGAAGGGTCAGGCCGTGTGCGCCAGGCCGCAAGGGGACGAGCCGGCATGAGCGAACTGGCGCAGTGGATGCCGCCTTTGCCGTTGATCCCGGCCTTTTTTCTCTATGCGCTCTGCGTCGAGGAGCTGACTGCCTGGTGCCATCAGGTCGAAAACCTGTCGCGCAAGCCGCCGCCGCGCTACTGGGCTTTTGTCAGCGTGCCCGCAGGCGTTGGCGGTCTGGGCATGTACATATTGGTCGCGCTCGCCGGATATTATTTCGGAATTGTCCCCGCCGTCATTCTTTTGGGCGTCTGCCTTCTGGCGGTCGCGGTCGACACCGTTCTGTTCGACGTAGTGTTCCGCCGCAAGCGCTATTGGACAAGGCCGGTCTTTCTCGCGCTGTTTTACGGCGACGCCGCCTATGTGCTGGCCAAGGTGGCGCTTGGCGCGGGCCTGCTGGCGGGCGGCGGCTCTTATTCCGCCTGAGTTTTCAGGTTTCGGGCAAGATCCCGGTTTTAGGACAAGATCCCGGTTTTCGAGCAAGACAAGGCTGCGCCGGTCAGGCGCGCGCGCCGGCGTCCTGTTGCGCGGCAAAGGCGCATGCGCGCTCGAACAGCGTGCGGCGTGCGGCGATCGGCATGGCGATGGTCGATTGCACGAGGCAGGCGACGTGATGCGGTTTTATCGCCGCAACGAAAGCGTCTTCTTCCGCGTTCGTATCGAAGCCCTCGGTCCAGCGCGACAGGCATAGCGTCTCCGCGCTCGCATGGAGACCTGCCGCATCGAGCCCGAGCACGCGGTCGGCATAGACGCCATAGAGAATATATTCGGCAAAATGCGGCGCGCGCGCCAGCGCGATGCGCCAGTCCGTCCCGGCGACTGCGGCGATGCGCTCCGTCAATCCGCGCGCAACGTCAGCCCGCCACACCACGAGCTGATCGATATATTCAGCCCCGTAAAATTCGCTGGGCGCGAGCCCGAGCAGGCGGCCCGCCGCGCCATGCCACAAACGATGCGTGGCATGCGGCTCCATCTCGGGATTCCTGTAAACGCGCGCCAGACCGCCGCGCGAAAAATGCTCCGGCAGAAGCGGGCGGATCAGAACGTTGTCGCTGTCGACATGCACGACGATTTCGGTTTGCGCGCGCGTCGCTGCGGCGATCTTCATGATCTGCTGCGCGATCCAGCCGCGCACCGGCATGCTGAATGGCGTGAGGTAGACATTGCGGCGCGGCAGGCCAAGCCGCGCCCGCCATTGCGGGCCGGGCAGCGGCGCTTTCACAAACCACCGCGGCAGCAGCGATTCCTGCGTCGCGATCATGCGGCGCGGCGAAGCAAGATCGGCAAAGAGCGAAAGGTCGGCCCTTGGCACATAGAGGCGATGCGTCATGCCGGGCGGAGCGAACCTGTCGATCGATTCGCACAGCAGCCGGCACATATCGAGATCGCCGCGAAACGAGCAGGTCGTCAGTGTCGCCGACATTTGTCCGGGTACGCAGATCATCGCGCCCAATCCATTGGCGCAATCGGCGCAAAGGTGGTGGCGACGACATGCGGGCGCGAAAACCGCTCGGGATATTGCAGGACTTCCGTCAGTTCGGCGACATGCACGGCCAGATCCTCGTCGAGCCGGCAAGGCCTGTTTTCACGCAACGAGGCCGCCAGTTCCGCAACGCCGCGTGAAAAATCCATCGTGGGCTTGCCGCGTCCGCCGCGAAACGGGGTTTTGCGCACGGGCGCGATACGTTGCCCGCCAAAACCTGGAAGACGCCGCTCCAGAATGCGCGCGATGCCGCCAGATGCGGTGGGGCGGAACGTGACCGGGCTTGCATAATCCCAGATTTCCTTGATCTCCAGCGCGCCATCTTCGCCGATCACGCGAAAACGATGGTCGTAAGGCGCAACGATCGAATTGGTGAGACGCGCGACGACGCCGGTCTGGAATTCCAGCAACCCAACGGAAAAATCGGGCGCGGGATGGATGAGGGGCGGCTGCGTCTTCTTGTCGGCGATCAGCAGCGCGGCGAAGGCGGTCACGCGCCGCACCGGCCCGAACAGAGCCGCAAGCATGGTCAAGGCATAACCTGCATGCTCGAAGGTGCAGCCCGTCTCGAACTCGCCGCGCGCCGGCCAGACGCGGCCCGAACGGCTGACCCATGTCTGGTGATTGGCGCGATGGATCATGCCGTCGTCGATCTCGGCATAGGCGAGCCTTGGCTGGCCGATACGCCCTTCGCGCACCGCTTTCCACAATGTCTGCGTGGCTTCGCCCAGGAGATTGCAGGGCGCAGAGCCAAGGCGAACGCCGGCCGCGCGCGCATTCTCGCGCAGGGCCATGGCCTGCGTCAGCGACATCGCCAGCGGTTTTTCGCTATAGACATGCTTGCCTGCGGCGATGGCGGCCTGCGTTACGCCGGCATGATTTTCCGGATCGGTAAGGTTGACGATTATCCCGACCTTCCCGTCGTTCAGCACGTCGTCGAGGCTGGAATAGGCGGCGTCGCCCCAGCAGGCGCGATAGGCTTGCAGGCGTTGCGGATCGCGGTCCCATACGCCGGCGAGTTTCAGGGCGCCTGCGTGCAGCGGCAGCGTATGACGATAGGAATCCGCAACGTAACCACATCCGACAATGGCAATTCCGGTTTCGCCGCTTGCTGTCATCTCGCATTTCCTCGCGCCGGCCCGGCCATTTTAGCCCGCCAGAATTAAGCGCGATAGCGTTGCCGTTCCATGAATCCCCGAACGCAGCAGCCTTAATTCGTCGCACTTGATTCAGATGCCGTCGTTTTTTGGAACGTGTGCGTATTGCTCCTTGCGGTTGGATCGACCGGACCGCGCAGCCGGCTGGAGAGTGGGGACTCTCCGGGTGCGCGGAATGGGGCGAAATAACAATGAGCATTGGAGTCGTTATCCCGGCCTATCGTTGCGCCGATACGATCGCACGCACAATCGGATCCTGCCTGCCGCATGTCGGCGCGCAAAATATAATTGTCGCTTTCGATGGTCCTGACGAGGCGGCCGAACGGGCCGTGCGCGCTGTCTCGGACGAATTGCGCATTCTCGTTTTGCCAAACCGCAGCGGCGCGCCGGCCTGCCGTAACGCCGGCATGGCCCTGCTCGATGCGGAATACGTGATTTTCCTCGATGCCGACGATTACATCGAAGGACCGATGCTCGAAGGCGCGATCCGTGCGGCCGGCGCGGAAGACGCCGACGTCGTTCTCTCGCCCTTTTGCTTCGAGTTTCCTGATGGCGAACGCCGCCTGTTCGATCCCAAAAACCTCTATCCCGCGCTGGATCGCGTCTCGATCATCAGGAAATGGCTGACCGGCGGCTATACGCCGCCCTGCGCGGTCGTCTGGCGCACGCGGTTTTTACGAGCGATGGGCGGCTGGGATGAATCGCTTGCTAAAAATCAGGACGGCGATCTCATGTATCGCGCGCTCATGCAGGGGGCGCGCGTGGCTGCCGCCTCGCAGGGCCTCGGCGTTTACGTCCAGTCCGGCAATCCCGACCGCATTACGCGCAGCAATACGGAACGGACATTGCGCTCGCAGCTCGCCGTGCTCGACCGTGTGCGTGTAAACCTGCCGAAATTGCAGAACGCGCCGTCGCGCGAACTGTCGCACGCCTATTATTCGCTCGCGCGTCTGGCCTATGAGGGCGGGGCCGATGCGATCGGATACCGCGCGGAATCGCGGGCGCGCGAACTTGGCCTTGTCGGCCAGACCGGTGCGCCCGCGCATGTTCTCCTTGCCAGCATCCTTGGTTTGCGCGGCAAGCAGAGACTGGCCGGTTTCGTCCGCCGCTCCGTCCGCAATCTGGCGGCGCGGGCGCGCTAATACCGGTATTTCATCCCGAGCAAGACGGAGTTGCGCGTGTAGCCGCCGAAGGGATCGGTCGAAAACACTTTCGAGAATTCATAGCCGCCGAAAAGCTCGATATTGTCGGTGAAACGATAGCCGAGGTCGAAGCCGCTGCGCCAGGTGTCGTCGCGCCGGCTGCTGGCGATATAGGACGAGTGTTCGTAGGCCGCGCGCAAGGTCGCGGTGAGTTGCGCCGTCGGCTTGAGCAGCAGGCTCAGCCGCGCCGCCACCGTCTTGCTTGGATAGCCCGACGGGTTTGAGGGCGTGGGCAGATTTGAATCCGAAAATGTCTGGTCGATGCCCGCGCGCACCGTGATCCAGCGCGTCGGGTACCAGTATAATTGCGCGCCCAGAACCGGCAGCGATGCGCTGCCGGTCTGATAATTGCGATAGAATTGCTGCTGGAAGCCTGCGTAGATTTCGCCGCGAAACAGGCTGATGCGATCCGATCCCAGACCTGCGATGGCGCGATAGCCCTTCGAGCCGTAGGGCGCATTTGTATAGTCGCGCGCATTGCCGCTCGCTTCGCCGAACGCATAGATCGCCGGCGTCACCCAGCCGCCGATGCGAACGGTCGCCGTTTCCACGCGGCTGTTGCGATAGTTCTGGGAGGCCCAGCCCGTCGAGGTCTCCATCGCATGATATCCGGTCGCCGCCGCCTCGAACGACAGGCCGGCGAACATGCGTCCGAAGGTTTTCTGGACTGCGGCCATTCCCGTCAGCTTGTCGCTGACAAGCGGCGTGGCGATGGACGAAACGATGGAATTATGGAGCACGAAATTGGAGCCGATCGGAAGCGCGGAGCGTTCGTATTCGAGCTTGCCTTTGAAAATCAGATCGTGCGTGGGCGTCCAGACCTGTTCGGCGCCCGCGCGCCCGGAAACCACATTGGCGCGCCCGACGCCGGGATAGAGGCGTGCGTCCGCCGAGCCGAACAGGGTCGTCTTCGAGCCGCCGACATCGCGCACGGCGACGATTTCCGGCGCCAGCCGAAAGCCGGCGGCGGCGATTTTGTGATTGTTCGACCAGACGAGATTGTCGTCGAACGTCGCGCCTGCGATGACGGAGGGGTAAAGCATCCAGCTTTCGATGGGTATGCCGCGATAGTCGCGGCCCCGTCGCAGAAGCGGATTCTTGCCATCGCGGCGTACCGGCGCCAGCACGGCGATCGTTTCGTCGGAAACGCTTGGGGTGTCGCCGTAGGATTGCGCAAGGACGAACGACGGCGCGCACATCGCCATCGCCGCGACAGTCGCTGCGACAATCGCACACGAAACAGTGCGCCGATGCGGCCGGCGCGCGTCAGAAATAGCGTTCTGGAACACTGATGAGATCGCCGGGATAGACAGGTATATCGGGCGACAGCTTGTATTCGGTCAGCCCCTTCTCGCCGGCGCGTTTGACAAGGACCGTCGATTTGCTGGCCCGGTAGGTGAAACCGCCGGCGACCGCCACGGCGCTCAATATGTTGAGCCCGTTGCGATAGGTGTATTCGCCGGGCTTTTCGACTTCGCCCATCACATAGATGGGCCGCGAGGTGACGACATCCACCGTCACCACGGGATTGAGGAGGATCTGGCTTGTCCGCAGGCGGGCCGCGACCGAGCCTTCGATTTCTTTCTTGCTCATGCCGGAAACGCGCACGGCGCCGATCAGCGGCACATGGATCGCTCCGTTGGAATCGACTTCGTAATCGCCGGAAATCTTGTCCTCGCCGTAAACGATGAGCTTGATCTTGTCTCCGCTCTGGGTGCGCGGCGTGGGGTCGGCCCTTGCGACCATCGCCGTGTCGGGCGCGCGCTTCACATGGCTCGACAATGTATCGCAACCGCCTAACGCGAGCGACAGGCCGAGCGGTCCGAGCAGGATATAAGACAATAAACGGCCGTACGCATTCGCCATGACTATCGCCTCGTTCGCCGTCTGCGCCGCCGGAGCTGGCGCTTTGCGTTGACTGCGAATTTCAAAGAATCAATCGGGTTCGACGACGCGCAATCGCAGCGCGTTTTTGAAGACAGAGGGAACGGCAAGTTTGACCAGCGCAAACCCGCAGCCGATGTAGCGCCCGACCAGGCGCCTGGGATCGCCGATCATGCGCCAGAACCATTCCATGCCGATGCTGCGCACCCACAGGGGCGCGCGAACGCTATGGCCCGAGATGAAATCGAGCGCTGCGCCGACGCAGAGAAAGCCGACATCGGGGCATGCGCGATGCAGGGCGTCCGCCAGCAATTCCTGCTTTGGCGCGCCGAGCGACAGAATGCATATGCGCGCGTCCGATTGCGCAAGGCGGCCGCCCAGGGACGCCACCGTCTCCGCATCGAGTTCGGCGGGAAGTTGCGGCGTTTCCGCGCCGGCGACGATCAGACCTGGATAACGGTCCTGCAAAATGCGCAAACCGGCCGTCTGGGAAGCAGCGCCAGGCCCCACGAAATAAAGCGGCAGACCGTGCTTTGCAGCCTCGCGGCACAGGGGCTCCAGAAGGTCGGCGCCGGTCGTGCGTTCGAGATTGACCGGCTTGCGGCGGTCGACCGAGCCGGGGCGCGGCGTTTTGCGGCGGTCGGGTCCGCGCGCCAGCCAGACGATCGGCCAACCGTCCGCAGTAATATAGTTCGCGCGCGCATAGGCTTCACGAAACGGGGCGCTCTGGTCGAGCTTGACCACATGATCGAGATTGACAGTGAAGAGCGTGAAGCCCTTCCTGGCGCGTGCGCTGCCGACGATGGCCTCGAGCGCGCGCCGCATGTTGACCATGTTGACCCGAAGCTCGGAACTTTCAGGTCGGTCGGGTCCATGGGCGAGTCCGGGCAGACTCATGAACGCACTCCATACGCCACGCAAAATACAACCTCTTTAAGGTAAAGACCGACGGTAAAGGGGCGGTTAAGCCCGAAGATTCATAGGAAAAATATGATTGCATGGCGGCTGCGGCGCGTCAGCGCGCCGGCGGAAGGGATTGCCGGTAGATGGGGCTGATCGCGGCGAACGACAATTTGCCGAGCGCGCCGGCGATCAGATGCAGATGGTCGGTCAGAACATCGCGGCCCCGCACGGCCGCCAGCGGCGCGCGCACGGCAAGCAGAACGAGCTGCACGAGCGCTTTGGCGCGGATCGACCAGCGCGCCAGGCCGGGGCGCTCGCTCGCATTGGCGATCGCTGCCGCATAGGCCTGTCCGCCGGCGAAAAACCGGCGGCGCAGATAGGCCGGCGCGCAGCGTGCGGCGGGCACAAATTCGCGCGCGCGCGCGTCCGGCAGCCAGCCGAACCGGGCGCCTGCGCGCTGCATGCGGCAGATCAGGTCGTAGTCCTCGCCGCCGCCATTGCCGAAGGCGAGATCGAACATGCGTCCGTCCCGGGGCAGGGCGGCGCGCCGGAAAATCGAATTATTGGTCGCAAGCGCCATGCCGCGCGTCTTCTGCGGCCCGAAGGCGACGAGTTCGGCGCCGCGCGGCGCCCCGTGCTTGCGCGAGAAAAGCTGGCGCGCCATTGCGGTTGGACGCGCATGCGCCTCGAAATCCGGCTCGACCGCGCCGAAAAAAGCGTCCTGCGGCAAGTCGCCGAGCGCGGTTCCCACCGCGTCCAGCCAGCCCGGCGCCAGTTCCTGGTCGTCGTCGAGAAATGCAATGGCCTTGCCTCTGGCCGCCGCAACGCCTGCATTGCGCGCAACCGAAATATTGGGCGGATGGGCCTCGACGAAACGCAAGGGGAACGGCGCCGCTGCGGCAAGGTTTGTCACCGTGGCGCGTGCGGTGGCGGCGTCCGAATTGTCGACGACGACGATTTCGAGATCGAAGCCGGGCGCGACGTTCTGCGCAAAAACGCTTTCGAGCGCGCGGCCCAGTAATTTCTCGCGATGAAACGTGCAGACGACCAGAGAGAGCGATGCTTTGCCTGCGACATCGGCGCCGTCGTTCACTTCAGCCCCCCGTTCGCGCCCGCTTCCAAGTCTTTTGTACCTGCTTCAAGGTCTTTTGCGCGCGAAATGAGCAGCATGGCGAAGATCGCGAAATTGGAGAACATCTCGCCGCGCATGAACAGGGAGGCTTCCGTGAGATTGTGCAGGAGAAAGATGAGCAGCAGGCTCGCCATGGCGCCGATGAAAATGCGCGACTGGCGCGGGCCCGCGCCAAACAGCGCGCGCGCCCCGCCAGACAGCGCGCGAACCGCCACCAGCACGGTCGCAAATACCGTCATCGGCCAGCCGATATGCAGCCATAATTCGAGATAGCCCTGATGGGCCTGATTGATCAGGCCGGTCTCGACGGCGGCGAGCCAGCTTCCGACTTCCGCGCGCAGCAATGGATCGTTGGCCGCGCCTACGTCCCAATAGGCGCCGTAGCCATAGCCGAGCAGGGGCCGCTTCAGCGCGTCGCGGCGCACGAAATCCCACAATTCCTCGCGGCCTGAATAGGAGGTGTCGCCGACGAGCGCGGCCAGCGCCGATTGAAAGTCGAAATCGTGCAGTCCCAGCCAGACGAGGCCCGCCGACAACAAAAGCGCGCCGATAATGCCTGCGGCCAGGAGAAAGAGGCCGCCGATCTTTTCGACCAGGACGACGAACACGACATAGGCGAGGCCGAGAAGCGCGAGATTGAGGGAGGTGCGCGATTTTGTGGCGATCAGAAAGCCGAGCGTGGCCGTCATCGCCAGGAGCGCGAAAACGACCCCGCGCCGGCTGGCGCCCGCCAGCCATGTCGCTCCTACGACCAGATTAATGAGCGCGACGATGCCCGCGACATTCTTCTGCGTGTAGATGCCCTTTACGCCGATCGGCGTGATCGTCTGTCCGGGCATGGCTATGGTAAGCAGAATATTAACGAAAATGATCGCCGAGAGCGTGACGAACAATTGCGTATGCAGCCGGCGCAGATCCGTTACGCCGGCGGCGACCCCGAAGGAAATCCCGGTCAGGAGAAACAGCAGAATGCTTCGGCGCAGCGTCAGCGAGGGATAGGCCGACCAGAGAATGCTGGCCATGCAGAAGCCGACGATGAAGATCAGGCCGAAATTGCGCCCGATCATGCGCAAGGCCGCATCGCGCGCCATCCAGATGACGACGAGCGCCAGCCCGAACAGCGAGGGGACGACAATCCGGTCGAGAAGCGAACCGTCTGCGCGCTCGGCGACCGAGCCGACATTGAGCGGATGCGTGCCGACGAAGGTGAGCAGCAAAAAGCCGGTAAACAACAGGCTTGTCGCGCGATCGCGGATGGCGCCTCCGTCCGGCCGCGCCGCCGAAAATTCATAACGTTGCGTCAGCGCGTCGGTGGAGTTCATGCCCGGCCGGATGAATGAGCGCCAGAGCGGATACTAACGATCGCTTTAGCTGATTGGTTACGCTTGGCCGTTAGTTTTGCGGAACAAACGTCAACATTCCCTTGCGCGCCCGACCAAAGGGCCGCGCGCGGAGTTCCGCATGAAATCCGTTTCCGTCGTCATCCCGACGTTGAACCGGCAGGCAAGCCTTCGGCGCGCGCTTGCAAGCGTCGCCGCGCAGACCGGCCTCGACGGACTTTCCCTCGAAATCATCGTCGTCGACAATTCGAGCGATGCGAGCGCCCGCGAGACGGTCGCCGCCTTCCCGCAGGCGGGCTGGCCCATCCGCTACGTCAGCGAGCCCGTTCCCGGCGTTGCGACCGCGCGCAACGCCGGCGTCGCCGCCGCGCAGGGCCGCTGGATCGCCTTTCTCGACGACGACGAGGAGGCCCGGCCCGACTGGATCGCGCACATGAGCCGCATCGCACAGGAAACGGGCGCGCAGGCGGTGTTCGGCCCCGTCGAGGCGCGCGCCGACGGCGCTGCGGAGATCGGCGGTTTCGCTCCCTATTTTTCGCGCGCCATCGAACGCGGCGACGGCGAGGACATCACGGAATTGTCGGCCTATCTCGGCACCAACAATTCCATGTTCGACAAGGCGCCGTGTCTGTCCGACGCCGCGCCCTTCGAGGAAAGCCTCAACGAGATCGGCGGCGAAGATTCTCTTTTGCTCGAGCGCCTCGTCATGAAGGGTGTCAAATTCGCCTGGGCAGCGCGCGCGGGCGTCGTCGAATGGGTGCCGCCGCGCCGCCTCGACTGGGCTTATGTCTGCAAGCGCAAATTCCTGAGCGGCCAGATCCGCGTGTTCGTGCAACGCATGGCCGAACCCGGCCGCAACTGGCGCATCGCCTTCTGGATGGTGGCGGGCCTCGTTCAATTCGGTCTCGCCGGCGCAATCTTTCTGGCTGCGCGCCCCTTCGCCCCGCAACGCGCGCGCCGCGCCTCGGCCATCGCTTACGGCGGCCTAGGCAAGGTCTTGTGGACACCGCGCTTCCGCCCGGCGCTCTACGGTTCCGGCCTCATTTCCTGATGTTTGCGCGCAAGACGAGCCGCCGCGAGGTTCTGGCGGGCGGTCTTGCCGCTCTTGCGGGCCTGACGCCTCGCGTAAGCGCTGCCGACGACGCCATCGCGGCGGCGTTGCGCACGAAAACGCCGGGGGGCCCTGTCAGTCCGCTCGTGTTCGGCGCCAACGAGATCGGCGTCATGGACGGCGGCGCGCCGTCCGCGACCTTCGATGCCCAGGCCGGCGTCACGGCGCGCCGGTTCGGCGGCGATCTCACGACGACCTATAATTGGGTCAACAACGCCTGCAACGCCGGAAAAAATCACAAACAATCCAACGGCGCCTTCCTGCTCGACGCATTGAGCATTCCAGACGCCGAGCGCGCCCGTCCGGGCGTCGTGGTCGAAACCATGCACGAGGCTTCGCTTGCCATGGGCGCCCGCAGCCTCGTCACGCTGCCGCTTTCGCCCTTTGTCGCTGCCGATCTGAGCGGTCCCGTCGCCGAGCGCGAAACCGCGCCTTCGTCCCGTTTCACGCCGACGCGCTGGTCCGCCAATCCTTCCGCGCGCGCGCCGATCGACCGATCCGTTTGCGATGTCTCGCAATTTCTGACGCGCCTGATGGAAAAATACGGCGACGCAAAATCTTCGCGCGGCATATTTGCTTTTGCGCTCGACAACGAGCCGGGCCTGTGGACGCAAAACCACCCGCGCATTGCGCCCGTGCGCATGCCGATCGACGAATTCATTGCGCGTTCCATCGCCGCTGCGCGAACGATCAAGGCGATCGACCCTTCCGCGCTCGTCTTCGGACCGTCGAGCTGGGGCGCGACCGGGATGGCCAGTTTCCAGAACGCGCCCGACTGGCCGGCGCATGCGCGGTACGGCAATTTTCTGTCGCTCTATCTCGACGCCTTCCGCAAGGCGTCCGAACAGGACGGCAGGCGCCTGCTCGATACGCTCGATGTGCACTGGTACCCATTCTCGACCAAGGGCGAATTGTTCCGAACCGATACGGCCGACCTGGACGAGGCGCGCATGTCAGCGCCGCGCTCGTTGACGGAGGAGGGGTTTATCGAGGAATCCTGGGTCTCGCGCGCGCTGCGTCATGGCGGCGAGGATAAGATCGGCCTGCCGATCCTGCCATGCCTCAATCGTATCGTTGCGCGCAATTTTCCCGGCACGAACCTGTCGATCAGCGAATTCAACTACGGTCTGGGCAAGCGCATACCGTCTGCGCTGGCGCTGGCCGATGCGCTCGGCCGCTATGCGACCGGCGGCGTCTATATGGCTGCGCATTGGGGCAGTCTTGCCGAAATGCTGGGTCAGTCCTATCGCCTCTATCGCGCCCCCGATGCGCGCGGCGGCGGTTTTGCGGGGCGCGCAATCGCTATCGACCATGGCGCGCACGACGTGCTGTCGGCCTATGCGGCGGAAGATGGCGCGGCCTTGCGCGTGGTCGCCATCAATCGGTCGGGGCGCGAAATTGCGCTCGATCTCGCCGGCCTCGATGCGCCGGCCCGCGCCTTCAAGCAGGCGCAAGGCTTCGACGCCGCCAGCCCTGTCTTTGCCGAGCGCCCCGAGAATGCGCGAAAAAACGGCGGCGCCTGGCGCGTCGTCGTTCCCGCATTATCGGCGCGGCGTTATCTTTTCGCCTGAAGGCCCGAGCGCCGCAGCCCCTGCGCCACCGAAATCGAAGGCGCAAAGCCCAGCGTGTTGCGCGCTGCGGCGGTGTCGTAGGTCGCCTTGCGTGAAAACAGCGCGAGTTCGCCGGCGGCCGGAATAAGCGCCTGTTTCTCGAAACCGGGCAGGCCGACCCGCCGCCAGACCTTTGCCGCAAGCGCGACGGGCGCGCGGCGCGCAAGCCTCGCAGCGTCGAGCGGGGCAAGCGCCGGCGCGCCGAGTTCGGCGGCAAGCGCGGAAAAATAGGCGTTCCAGCTCGGCGTCTCCGGCCCCACCGCATTGAACGTCTCCACGGGCGAGAAATTTTTGCGCGCCTCGCCGGAAAGTCCTTTGACTGCGGCCAGCACGAGACTGGCGAGATCGTCGACATGAATGAGCGCGGCAAGCCCTTCGCCCGCCGCGCCGAAATCCCCCCACACGCCGGCGTTGATTCTCTGCGACAGGCGTTCGATCCAGTAGCGGCTGCCTGCGCCATAAACGATGCCGGGACGCAGGATGATCGCGCGTCGTTCGGGATGGGCGGCGTTTTCCGCCCAGACGCGCACAAGGCGCTCGCATGCGGTCTTGCCGGCCGCATAGGCGTCGAGCGTCCCCACGGCGCCGTCGTTTTCACGCACGAAATTTTCGCGCGCGCCATAAATGGCGATGGAGCTGAAATAGATCAGGTTCTGCGTCTTTGCCGCGCTCATGGCGGCAAGCAGGCCCGCGCATTGGCGCTCCATCGCGCCTGGATCGCCATAGGCGGCATGCACGACCATGTCCGTATTTGCAACAGCCGCGCCGATCTGCGCGGCATTGTCGAGATCGCTGGCGATTTCACGCGGCGCGGCCGGGTTTCGCACGCCGGCCTGCGCCGCATAGCCGGCCTTGCCAAGCGCTGCGACCAGCGCTGCGCCGATAAAGCCGCGTCCTCCGGTGACAAGAATGCGCGATCTCGAATTATCGGTCATGCCGCAAATCGTTTGGTTGTAAAACGCGCCAGGGGCAGGCGCGCCAGTACGCACGACAATCGTCTGCGTGCAAAGACCGCCAGAAGCGCGATGTAGATGAGAACGCCCGCCACAACAAGGACGGCCAGTTGCAGCAGCGCAGCGTGATGGCCGAAGTGCAGGCGCAGCAGAACGACGCCTGCGCCCATTGCGCCCGCCATCCCCCATGCCGGCGCAAGAGCTGCAAACCTTTCGCGGCGCGGCCATTCGAGATCCCTGACAGGCAGCAGGATTGCAAAGAGCGCGCGGATCGTGTCGCCGGCGATGCGCGAAAGGCCGACGCTGATCGGGCCGAGCCAGGCAAGGCCGAACAGAACGAGCACGATGGCGCAAAGCCCGGTTGCGAGCGAATAGAGGCTGAATTCCGGCCGCGCCTGCGACGAGAAGGCGGTGAAGATCAGGCCCGCCGGCGCGCCGATGGCGCCGGCCAGCGACAGGCACACCGCAATCATCGCCGCATCGTCCCAGCCCGGACCGGCGACAAGCGGCAGCAGAACGGGCGCAACCGCAGCCATGCCGACGAAGATGGGCGCGGTGGCCAGCGCCGATTGCGAGACGACCTCGCCGCCAATCTGGCGCAGTTTTTCGACATTGCGCCCGGCGCGCGTGAAAAACGTAAACGCCAGATTATGCCCGGTGGCCACGATCGCGCCGCGTATCGGCTCGATCAGGCGCATGGCCATGTTCACCTGACCGAGCATGGTGGTGCCGTACAGGATTTGCACGAGATTGTTGAAGGCAAGATAGGTCAGCGTGTCGGTGAGGCGCGACAGGAAGGAGATGCGCGCGTAACGGCTGAGATCGCCGATATGGGACAAGGACCGGCTCGGCATGATGATGAAACCGATGCGCGCTTGCAGGATCAGCGCGCGCGCAACCACCACCAGCAGGCGTTGCGCTATAAGCGCCCACAGGCCGTAGCCCATGAAGGCAAGACAGACCGCAATGCCGACGCCGACGATGTGGCCGAGCAGGGTGGCGTAGGCGACATCGTTGAACTTGCGCTGGCGCCGTGCGAGCGCCGTCAGAATGTCGGAATGTCCACTGAAAAAAATCGAGCACATCGCGACCGGCAGGAGAAAGGCGATCTCCGGCTCGCCGTAGAATTGCGCGAGCGCGCGGCCTGCAAGGATCGACAGAACGAAAATGACGAGGCCGATCAGCCAGGACAGGCTGAGGGCCGCCCGCAAATGCGCCTTGCGCAAATGGCGGCGCTGCGTGAGCGCTTCCTCGAAAGGCGCGCCGACGAAAATCGCCGCCACCGTCACAATCGTCAGCACCAGCGCGGTCACGCCGAAATCGTATGGCGCAAGCAAACGCGAAAACACGATGGTGCTGCCCGACATCAAGGCAAGACGCGAAACCGCATCGAGCCCCGCCCAGCCGAGCCAGCTCGCCAGACGGGATTTTGCGGGGGGGCGGCGGGCGTGCGTCATGGCAGCGTCTGCATCAGCCGAAATTAACGGGAACGTCTATGGGCATGTAGAAGGCGGGCAGGGGCCGCGCTATCTGGCGAGGGAGGGAGGCCGCGCCGCGCAGCATGGCGACAAACGTCATGGCCGCCAGGATGGCAAAGCCAAGAATAATGCCCACGAACATGCCCAGGCCGCCGAATATCGCCATCTTGGGCGCAAGGCGCTGCGTTTCGGGCGGGCGCGCCATCGAAACGATGCGCAGATTGCCGGTGTCGATGCGGCCGAATTCCTTGGCTTCGCGCGAGCGCGTCTCGAACGTGTCGAGCAGCTTGCGGTTGGCGTCCACCTCTTGCGAGATCTCGCGCAATTCGATTTCGGACTGGCGCGCATGCGTCACCTTGTCGGAGAGGGCGGACACGGTGCTGGCGAGAATCTGCTGTTCGTTGCGCGCCCGCGAGACATCCGCGCGCGCAGCGACCTTCATGGCGCGCATTTCGGTCGCAATCGCCCTTTCGATCTGCGCAACCGCCGAACGCGCAGCCACAAGCGCGGGATGGCGCGCGCCGAGGCGCGCGGCGAGCGGGGCAAGTTCGACCATGGCCTTGTTGCGCTGCTCGATCAATTGCAGCAGCGTGCGCGTATCCGTGTCGGCGCCCAGCGCGCCGAGCGCGTTTGGGTTTTGCGCGACGGCTTCCATCTGTTTCACGCGCGCGCTCGCGCGGTCGAACTTGATCTGGGAATCGTTGAGCGCAGCCGTTGCGGCGGCAAGCTGTTGCTCGACCAGGAGCCGGTCGCCGACGCGAACGAGATTCTTGTCGCGGCGATAGCGCTCCGCCTTGGCCTCCGATTGCGCAAGCGCAGCGCGCAGCGTGTCCAGACGGCCGGACAGATCCGCCGTCAGACGCGCGGCCGTATCGTTGCGGGTCGCCGCATCTTCCTCGATATAGGCTGTCACGATGCCGCTTGCCCGGCGCGCGGCGATCCAGGGCGAGGGACCGCTCATGGTCACTTCGACCAGAAAAGAGCGTTCGGCGCGTTTGACGACAAGCGCGCGGCGCAATTGCGTGAGAACGGCGTCCCAATCGCCCTTGGCGTCGGTCTTCGGACATTTTCCGGCCAGCCCATAGGCTTGCGGGTCCGCCTTGCCCGTCTCGAAACAGGCCGTCTGCACCAGGCGCGAGAGCACGCGCTCGGATTGCAGCACGCCCATCTGGCTTTCCACGAAATTGATCGCGGCGTTGGCGTCGTAATTGCCGATTGTCAGATCGTTGTTGAACAGTTTGAATCCGCGCGGATCGAACAGCAATTGCGTGCTGGCTTCATATTTGACGGGCATGACGAATTTTCCGACGACGCCGAGCGTCGCGCCGAAGAGCGCGCAGACCGCAAGAATCCAGTAGCGGCGACGGATCTGGTCGAAGAAGCAGGCGATAGCCGGCCCCCACGGCGGCTCCGCGCTGCTCTGGGACCAGTTCTCCTGGTCGATTCTCCGGTAATAGGTCATGGCCATGCCGTTTTTCGTACATCCCGTTTTACAGGCGGCTCATGCCTTAAACGCTTAACAATCAGACTTTAACGGCCGGTAAGGTTATGCCGGGGTAAAGACGGGAGCGGCCATGATCCGACGGTGGGGCAGGCGGCGATATTGCGCATGCTTCGTGACGAAATCCGCGTAGGCCCAAATCGCGCAATCCTGCCGGCGGCAATTTTTGCGTTTGGTTGAAAATCCGATAACGCAGCCGCCTGCGCCGCCAAAGCGCTTCAGCGCGCGTTGCTATAGGCTTTCCGCGAAAACAGCGTCAGGAACAAAATCCAGATGTCGAGCCGCAGGGACCAATTGTCGATGTAATGCAGGTCGTAATGCACGCGCTGCCAGATTTTTTCCTGCGAGTCGGTTTCTCCGCGAAAACCGTTGACCTGCGCCCAGCCGGTGATGCCGGGTTTGATGTTATGGCGGCGCGCGTAAAGCGAAATGTCCGTTTCAAAGGCGCGGTCGTGCGCCAGCGCGTGCGGCCTTGGGCCGACCAGCGACATTTCTCCCCGCAGAACGTTGAGCAATTGCGGCAGTTCGTCGAAATTGAACCGGCGAATGAAGCGGCCGCACCGTGTGATGCGCGGATCGTTGACGACGGCCTGGACGACGTTGGCGTCCTTGTCGAGCGTCCGCATCGAACGGAACTTCAGAATCGAGAATTTCTTCTTGTTGAATCCGTGTCTGGACTGGACGTAAAGAACGGGGCCGGGGCTGTCGAGCTTGATGGCGATGGCGATAAGCGCCAGAAGGGGCGAGAGCGCAATCAGGGCGCCCGCCGACAGGACGATGTCGCAGAGCCGTTTGGAGACCGCCCCCAGCGGGCTGATCGAGGCCGCCGGCAGACGGAGCGACGAAATCGCATTGTCGCCCTTGAATTGCTGACCGGAGAAGCGAAGCAGGGGGTTGTCGCGGTCGAGATGCAGGTGGATCGCCACCGGCGTCCGCATGAAGGCGGTCAGGCAACGCTCCACGATGGCGGAATGTTCGAGAGGCGCCACGACGATGATGTCGTCGGGCAGAAGCCGTCGTGCGGCCTCGACCGCGCGGACGAGTTCTGTTTCGATCATGGCTTCGGCATCGGGCGTCGTTCCCGCGCCGGAAGCATCGCCGCCCTTGTCGAGGGCGCACACGGAGACGATCTTCATGCCGTACCTGCTCAGGGCGCGCCGTTTAAGGAACTGGTCGATCTGCGAGCTGAATCCGACGATCATGACGCGCGCAGTCAGCAGGTTGCCGGCGCTGGTGCGGCGCCTGACGAGTCTGACCATGACCGCGCGATTGGCGTAGAGCGCCGCCAGCCCCGTGAAATAAAAGACGATGAAAGCGCCGCGCGAGGATTCGCCGATTGCGTGCAGCATGAATCCCGTGGTGGCCGCCGCCAGAAACGCGTAATTCCACAATGAGAAAACGCGCTCGGCATGGCCGGTCAGTTCGAGATATTCAGTCAACGTGTATGTGTGGCGCGCCAGATTGAAAATGACGAACATGAACGCTGCGAATGTGCCGAGTTGCGCATTTTCAAAGAGGGAGCGATGGGCGCTGTGCGCCGCCAGATTGTAGGTGAAGTCGGAGATCGCGAAGGCCAGAAGGACGGCCAGAAAATCGCCCACGCAAGCCTGGAGCGCAAACAGGAAGCGATTGTACTGGACTTCGCGCTTGAACTTGCGCGCCGCACGTTCGCTATCTGCGTGCGCAATGCGCGCCGTATTGCCCCCTGTGCCCCACCATTTCCGGGGCGTCTTTCCGAAGACGGCTTGGCTGAGTTCGCTCATATGTCCCTGCCACATTGGACTATGGCCTGAATTACGATGAGGAATGCCTAACGGAAGACGATGAAGGCAGGCCTAAAAAATATGCTGAATCATTAGTTTATGGAAAATGAGACGGGCAGTGAAAATGACGGCCTTCGGTCGCCCGTTTAAATCGAGCGAAATACATAAATCAAAGATATAATCTGATTTAATATTTGAGCCGGAACAAAGAAATCGTTCTTCGTTCAATTTATATTACAGGAATATATTTGCTCGGGATGAAAATCCATCAGGCGTCGCGAAACCGGTTGAAAAATGGAAACCCGGAGGCAAATATCGAAAAACAGGTGTTTGCGTTTTGTTGCGTAGCATTGTCCGGTCCTTCGTCCACCGCAAAGGCATTTGAGAGCGTGCGGTGCGAGAAGACCAGAAATCCGGTCGCCAGCGCTATGACGTCAAATTTATCACCCCGGCCAAGCCCCGGAACAAGGAGCCGGCTGACCGTCCTGTTTGCCGATCTCGTGGGCTCCACCATGCTCGGGCGCGAAATGGAGACCGAGGAGTTTTCGGCTCTACTTCATGATTTCAGGGAAATCTGCCGGGCGGCCGCCACGCGGCGTAGTGGAACGATCGCCAGAATGCAGGGCGATGGCGCAACCATCGTGTTCGGTCTTGACGAGCCGAGCGAGGACGACGGCCGCCGCGCCGCCGACGCCGCTCTGGAAATCCACGAGAAGATCGCGGTTCTGCGGCCGGCGGGTCTGTCGCCCCGCTTCCTGCCCTTGCGTGCGCATTCCGGCGTTCATGCCGGCACGGTGCTGGTGGCTGCGGGCGATATCGAAAAGGGCGTTTTCGATCTTGTCGGCGACGTTCCCAATGTCGCAGCGCGCCTTTCGCAATGCGCTTTGCCCGGCCAGATCATCGCCAGCGCCGACGCGCTGGGGCCCAATGCGCATTTCTTCAATCTTGGTGCGCCGGCAGACCTGTCGTCCGCCGGTGTGGAAATCGATGCATATCTTGTGCTCGGACGCAGCGCGGCGACGAACCGTTTCGAGGCCTCCGCACGACGCGGTCTCACGCCCTTCATCGGCCGCAGCGCGATCGTTGCGCAAATACGTGCGTTTCTTTCGAGCGAAAATCCGCAATCGCGCGCCATGGTCGTTCTCGGCGGCGCGGGCCTCGGCAAAACGCGTTTGCTGGAAGAAGCCCTGCGCGCGCTCGATCTCGACCGCCTCACGGTTCTCAGGGGCGGCTGCGAGAATTATCTTGGCGCTGAAATCCTTCAGCCGTTCTTGCAGATCCTGCGCGGTTTCATCGGGTTGAGAGATGAGGTTTCGCCGCAGGAGGCCATGACGCTCGCGCGCGATGCGCTGGAGCCGTGGCGGCCGGAGCTTGGAGCGCGTGTCGATACGCTGCGCGCGCTTGTGGCGGCCGGCCCGGACACCCGGCCGGCCAATGCTGCAAGCCGTGTGCTCGACGATCTGGGCGCTTTCATCCTCGCCCTGGCGGGCGCGCGTCGTATCGCCGTCGTTATCGACGACTGGCACTGGGCCGACGGCGCGACGCGCCGCCTGATGACGATGCTTCTGCAAGCGCCGGCGCACATGCGCATTATCCTGGCCAGCCGCACGCGCGAGGATGACGCCGCCGATCTGGTCGCCGGCGCGCCACATATCGAACTGAGGCCCTTCGACGGCGAAGAGACGGCGCGCGCCGTACGCCGCTGGCTGCCGGAGGCCGATCCCTTCCTCATCGCGCGCATTCACGATTATGCCGGCGGCGTGCCGCTTTATATCGAGGAATTGTGCCATCTGGCCGCGAGCGAGAAATTGTCTCAGGCCCCTCTCGCGCGGGGCAGCGCCGGCTGGATTGGCGCGCTTGTGACCTCGCGTCTTCAGGCTCTGCCGGAGGGGCAGGCCGACATTGTGCGCGCGGCGGCGGTCCTCGGCAATGTCGCGCCCCATCGCCTGCTGGCCGCCGCCTGCGGCTATGAGCCCGATCAGGCGACCATGCAGGCGCTCGAGGACGCCGACTTTCTGTACCTCGACGCCGCCAGCGGCGGCTTGCGCTTCAAGCATGGCATTACCCGCGATTCCGTTTACGATTCCATCGGCCTCGCCCAGCGGCGGACGCTGCACCGGCGCGTTGCCGAGGCGCTCGTGTCGCGCGCATCCGGCGCCGATCGCGACGACACGCTCGAGGCGCTCGCCTACCATTCGTTCGGCGCCGGCGACTGGCGCAACGCCGCGCAATTTTTCGAGCAGGCCGGCGACAAGGCGACATCGGCCTTTGCGCTCGACCGCGCGCGCGCCCATTACGAGGCCGCCATCGATGCGATGGACAATATCGACGAGCGCGATCGCGCGCTCGATCTGCATTGGTGCGCGGTCGTCAACAAGCTCGGCCTGGCCAGTATTTTCGATCCGCTTTCGCAGCGCAACGATGTCAGCCTGTTCGAGCGCGCGGCCGTTCTGGCGCAGAAGATCGGCGACATCGACGCTCTGGCCCGCGCAATATATTGGCTCGGCTACATGTGTTACGGCTTCGGACGTTTTCGCGAAGGCGTCGTTCACGCCAAAAGCGCGGCTGAACTTGCCCGTGTCGCCGGCGAGCCGCGCTTGAGCGCGCAGGTCGACGCCACGCTTGGCCAGTTGCTGGCGGCGGCCTGTCGATATGACGAAGCCATGACCCTGATCGAGCGCGCGGTCGGAGCCAAGAAGCGCGGGGCGCGCCCCGGCGGCGGCGTGGCGATAGGCTCCGCCTACGCCTTGTCCTGCGAGGCCGCCATTCACGCCGATCGCGGCGACTTCCGCAAGGCCGACGCCTGTTTCGACGAAGTCGAGGCCCTGGTCGGAGAAACGGACCATCCCGTCGCCTATTCCATGCGCAACTGGCGGGTGGTGTCGCTGGTCTGGCGCGGCGCCTGGGAGGAGGCCGAGACTCTGGCCAACGAGAACGCCCGCGGCGCGGAGAATTTGCACCATCTGCTGATGCTCGCCGCCTCGCGCGCGGCGGCCGGCTATGCGCGCTGGCGGCGCACCGGCGCAACCGACGGGCTCCAGCAATTACGCACCGCCGTGCGCTGGATGGAGGGGCGCGACTTCAAGTTCTTCGTTTCGGTTCAATATAGCTGGCTGGTCGAAGCCTGCGCGGAAATCGGCGCTGTCGAGGAGGCGCGGCGCTATGGCGTTTCGGTCCTGCTGCGCGCACGCCATGGCGAACGTCTGGGCGAGGCCGCCGTCAGCCGCGCGATGGCGCAGATCGCCGCAAAGGCCGGCGATGTCGCCTGTCGCCGGCGCTGGATGAAGCGCGCCGATTTTTCGGCGCGTGTGCGCGGGTCGCAGCGCGAGGCCGCCCTGAACGACGCCACCCGCGTTCTCCTGCGCGAACCGGGCGTCGACGTCGCGCGCGTGCGCAATGCCCTGTCCTTGCTGGACATGGGCTGGCATGCCGCGCGATGCGGGCCTGCCGCGTGAGAACTGCTCAGGCGCCTGGCGGCGCAATGCCCATGTCTTGCAGGATTTTGGCGCAGGTCTCGGCAAGAACCAGATAGCCTTCGTCGGTCGGGTGAAGCTCGTTGTCCCAGAGCTTCCTATAATCTTTGGCATAGCGCGGGTCCGCCGCCAGGGCGCCGGCCAGATTCACATGGTATACGCGCGCGGAATTGGCCCCCGCCACGCGCGCGACCATATCGTTGAGGCGGTCGATGAGCCTTTGCATGACCTTGGCGTTCTTCGCCAGATCGTTCATCCGGCGCGCCTCGAAGATCGGATGGAGCCAGGGGCCGGACCACTTGAAGCCCCTGTTGTCGGGGATCGGATGGTCGTAGGCGTGGATGAAGATCGGAACATCCGTCATCCGCGTCAGCGCGCCGACGATCGTCGTCAGATAATTCTTCAGTTCGCCGTCGATGAATTTGGCGACCTCAGCCTCTATCAGGGGATCGTCGTCCGGCGCGCCGTTTTCCTTCAGCATGCGATAGAGCGGCGTCCGATGCGGTTCCGATGTCGGATGGACGACATCGTTGCCGCCGCCGCCCATGAGAATGAAGGCGGGCTTGCGTTCGTCCGGCCCAAGATTGTCGAAGAACCACTCGATCCTGGCAAGCAGCGCGGGCTGCGCCATTTCCTGCAGCATTAGCCCCATCTGCGAGAAGCACATGCCGGGATCGACGCGATAGCCGAGCGAGACGAGCGCCGAAAGCAGGCTCGAATAGGGAAAAACGTTGGAGAGCCAGGAATCGCCGAGCGCGATATAGGGAACGGTTTGTCCGGGCTTCTCGGCGAAAGCCATGGCTTTGAAATCGTCGCCCCTTGCGTCGGCCGGCGCTAAATCGACCGGACCATCGAGCGCGACGGTCAATGGAGCCGGGCCGGGCCGCAAAGGCAGGGGCGTCTCGACCAGAGCGCTGAAGAAACCGATCATCAGCGCGATTGCGGGATCGGCGCCGGGGCAGGCGTGGGCGGGATGCTCCGCAGCGCGGCGATTGCCGCCGAAGGCGTGATGATATTCGCGGCTGCCGGCGGCAAGGCATTGCTGCGTGGCCGAAACGGCGCCTGCGACGATGACGTCGCCGGGTTCGACGCGCGTCTTGTGCGCGCCTGCGCCGAGCGTATGGCCCTTTGTCGCTGTTCGCCAGATCAGTTCGGGCACGGCGCGCAACTGGAACGCCGGGATGAAGTCGCCCGCCAGCCGGTTGCAGGCTTCGGTGAAATCGCTCGCGGGCTTGCCGGCGAACCGCGCGCGCAATTTCCACAACACGCCTTCGCGCAGCCATTCGTTGAGAATGCGGCGCAGATTGCCCTCGACGGTCGGAATGAACCCCATCATCGCGCCGGCGATCGTCTGTGCGCAGAATTCGACATCGTTCCGGCCTTCGGGACTGTCCAGAACGGCGCGCGAGACAGGCGCTCGTATGCCGGCGCCGTAAGCGTTCAGGAAGGCGACCATGGCCTTGCGCACGGATCTGCCGTGCGCGGCGCCGATATACTCGACGGTGCGGCCGGGATGCGGCTGGAAGATGTAGCGCGAGGGCGACAGGAAATGGCCGGGATAATTGGCGGGGTCGGCCGGTGTCCAGTCCCAGTGGAAGCCGGTGCGGCGGAAATGTTTGCCCTGCTCGGACATGCCGAACCATTCCTCGCAGAAATGCGCGAGCAGCGGATCGATGATTTCGCGCGCGCCGATGGTCAGGCTCCAGCGGGTCTCGCCATCATGCTGCGCGTCGTCGATTTCATGTGCGACGAGTTCCTGGATGGCCTGCTGCGCTGCCGTGCGGGCGCTCCTGAAGGCGGTGTGCAGGTCTATCTCCATGATCGCCTTGTTGCACGCGCGCGACCAGCG
The DNA here is from genome assembly GCA_047971685.1 of Rhodoblastus sp. Classification (GTDB taxonomy): domain Bacteria; phylum Pseudomonadota; class Alphaproteobacteria; order Rhizobiales; family Beijerinckiaceae; genus JAJXWB01. The sequence goes on along the minus strand of JBKDZW010000144.1, from coordinate 9,412 downwards.
CTCGTAGGCCTGGTCGTCCTGGCCGGGGTCCAGGCCGAGATAGAGGACGCCGAACGAGCGGCGCATGCGTGGCAAATAGCCGGTGATCGTCAGCGTATCCTCGCTGTTTGCGAATACGTCGCGCACCAGATCCTTGTCGGCCACAAGCAGGCCGAAGGGCGTGCGCAACAGGCCGCCGTGGTTCTCCCGGATCGCCGCCCAGACGGATGCATTGGTGAAGTCGGCCGAAAAATCCGGGTCTTCGAGCACGGCCTTCCATTTTTCGCGCGCAGCGTCGGCGCCGCAGGCGGTTTCGTATGCGCGCAGCTTTTCGATCGGCGCTTCGCCGTCGGCCGCGCTCCAGCAGAGTCGGGGCTTGTCGCCCTGCGCTTCGGCGCGCGCCTTCAGCAGGGCGAGCGCGTCGAGCGAAGGCGCAAACAGATAGGCGCCCCATTCCAGCCGCACGAAGGGGCGTGGCTCTACATGCAGTCTGTCCTCGCCGTCGAGCGGCATGTGGACAGCCGTTCCGGCATGCGCGAAACGAAAGAAGCGTTTTTTGCCGGGTTCGGCCAGACCAAGCAGCGGGTCCGGAACGCCGGAATAGCCGCCCGCGCTGTTGCCGCCGGTCATCCAGCTCTGGATCAGCTCGAATTGTTCGCCGAGATTGGCGTTATAGGCCATGAACACAAGGCCGCGTTCCTGCGCATAGCTCTCCCTGATCTTTCCGGCGTCGCGCGCGTTGCGGTCGTGCCGCGGTCCATAGGACATGCCGCGCCGCGCCAGACGCGGCGGCCGCGCGCCGGCCTCCGGCGCGACGTTGCGCGGATTGGTGCGCCGGATATGCGCATGCAGCGGGCAGAGCGTCCCCTTGAGGTCTTTCTCGAAATGAAAATCGTTGGAAAGCGGATCGGAGCCGATCACCTGTGCGAGCGGTTCGCCGGATTTTGCGTGATCGGCCGGCCAGCGTCCGAGAATCTTCGCCATGAGATCGTCGCGTGCGAGCCCGTTCACCTGGCCGGCAACGACTGAAACAGCCTCGTCCATCGCCGTGTCGAAGGCCTCGACATCCTGGCGCAGCTTGCGCACGACCAGAAAGCTGCCGTCGCGCAAAAGAGGATGCAGGCGCTTCGAGGCGCCGCCGTAAAAATCGGTCTTGTCGGCGGCGTTGGGATAGCCGCACAGGAAATCGCCGAGATGGGCCTGGTTGGAATAGCGCCGTCCGGCCTCGGCCTTGGTGAGAACGGGCTCGGAATTGCCCTCCGTATAGCCGAAATGTTCGGTTGCGACCTTTTTGGCGTTGCGCAGACGATGCATCCATTGCAACGACAGGGGAATGACGCCGTCATGGACGGCGACGAGTTTTCTCATCGCCTCCATCAGGGGTTTGCGCGCAGCCGGCGTATCCGCGTCGGAACTGCCGGGGGCCGCGCGCCGGCGCACCTGAAGCATGGCGTGCGCCGCGCCAGGATCGATCCGCGCGCATTCCTGCGTATCCGCAATTTCCGCGGCCTCGACGCCGGCTTCCCAATTGCGCGGCGGCCGGCGCCAGCGCAACGGATGATTGATGTGCAGATCGCCGAGCAGGCCGGCGCGCATTTCCATGCCCTGCACGAATTCTTCCGGCAGTTCGCGGATTTCGTCGTCGTCGAGCCCCGCCGCGCGCAAGCCTTCGAGCGTGAAGCCGATATTGGTCGCGATATCGCCGGCGCCCAGCGCATCGGCCTGCGTGGTTGTGCGCAGCGCCCCGAGAAAGGCCGCGAGCGCCGCAGGGGACGCAAATTGCAGCAACAGAAGGCAGCCGTGGTCTATGTCGGGATAGCTCGTCAAAATGCCGCCCTGCACATTGGCGGGATCGGCGAGCGGCGGCGTGGCCGGCGGCGGATTTGGCAGATCCTGCCGAACCGCAGGCTCGTTCGGCGGCGATTGTATCCAGTGAAGCGCTTCCTCGAAGCGCCGCATGCCGCGCTTCACGCCGAACTGATAGGCGGCGTTGCGCGTCATCGGCGCGAATTCCGGTAAAAGTTCATGTGCGGCGCGATGCAGGATAACGCCGTCTTTCGTGCCGGGCGGATAGAGGTCGCTGAGGCGATGAATGCCCGCCAGGATGCGCATGCCGTGCCGGAACGGCGGAGGCCCCGCGTCGTCGATGCTCATCGGCGTCTCGAACCCCGCCGACGTCGGATCGCCCGGCGTCAGACCGTCGGTCTCGAATATGGAGCGCGCGGCGATCTGCTCGGCCGATGGAATGCGGATTTGCGCGGTGCGAAACTCGGCTGCAACCGCCTCCTCGCGCCGGTGCACGCGCTCGGCCATCTGCAAATATCTGATATCGTCGACCGTCACATGCGGCGTTGCATAAAGAAACGCCGCTTCGCTCTGCTTCGACTTCAGCCAGGCGCCCCAGGCTTCATACGTGTTTTCGTAGCCGATGACGTAATCCTGCGTGTTGCAGAACACCAGGTCGAGAAGCCGGGCGACCTTCTGCCAGATCACCCGGACATAGGCCTCCCAGGCGCCGTCGAAGGTCACGGTCAAAAGCACGCTGTCGTCGGACTCGAGTGTGGAATTGTCCTGCGATTCGATGATGGCGATTCCGACGGAATGAATGCGCCCGACGCGCTCAACGGCGTCCGAAAGCACGCGAAACAATTCGTGTTCATGCGCGTTCGAGCGCCCCATGTGCAGCGCGCGCAATACGCGCTTGACGCGGGTCTTGTAAGTCACTGCGTCGAGCGCTGGCACGAAGCCTTTCTTGATTTTCGCCAGAACGCGAAAATCCGAGGTTCCCGCCAGTGTTCCGGTCTTGACGGTCAAATCGCGACGCATGCCGTTCCTCCGGAAAATGTATCGGGGCATTCAAAAAACGTGCGCGCGATCATCGGCCCGATCGCGCCTCAAATGGTTTCGTCGATGGAATATTGCCTTGGAAACCGCCGTATCCGTTGTGAGGCGGATCACTGTCGGGCGATATACGGCGCCGTTTGCCGCACGACCGCATGGGTCAGGCTATTGGGCCGCGTCGATCAGGCTCATGGATTGCGTATCGCGAATGCGCTGTCGCGCTTCAGCGCGTCGCAATTTCTTCGAGCGTTTCGGGACAAAGAACGGTCAGGCGCCGGCGCGCCAGAACGATCACGCTCTCGCGCGCCCAGACCTGCAATTGCCGGTTGATCATCTCGCGCGACATGCCGATGCGCTGGGAAAGTTCGCTTTGCGACAATTCGATGGAGCCGCCGGGCTGCCCGCCCGTCAGGCGCAGAAGCGTTTTGGCGAGCCGGCCCCGCAGATCCAGAAACAGGAGTTCTTCGACCTGCTCCGTCGTGCGGCGCAGGCGCCCTGACATGATCTCCAGCAGTTTCAGCGCAATTTCCGGCTTTTTCTCCAGGACCGGAATGAAGTCGCGCCGCTCGAGCGCCAGAAGGGTGCAATCGCAGAGCGCTGTGGCGTCGCCGGTCCGCATGCGGCCGTCGAGCAGCGCGATCTCGCCGAAAATTTCGCCCGCCTCGAACTGGTTGAGAACCGCGCATTTGCCTTCGCTCGAGGATGTCGTGACCAGAACGCGGCCGCGCACGATGGCGAACAGGCAATAGCCGGGATCGCCCTTGGCGAAGATCGTGGCGTCGCGCTTGAATTCCTTGATCTTTGTGAAGGCGGCGATCTGCGCGCAGAATTCCGGGTCGAGATCGCAAAACAATATGTGCTGGCGAAGAATGGCCACCTTGTCGACCGAAGGTGGGCGCGGCGCAGGATAGTCGAGGAGAGCCATGCTTGACCTGTTTGCGACAATTCCCGGAGCAGCTTAGCACGAGGCCGCCGCAAGCGCCAAAACTAGACCCTAGAGAGCAAGACCCTAGAGAGACAGCATCTTGAAGCCGACGAACACCAGGATCGCGGCCAGAAGCAGGCGCAGGAGCCGTTCGGGCACATGCGGCGCGAGATGGCTGCCGACGATGATGCCGGGAATGGAGCCGATGAGCAGGGAGGCCAGCATGGCAAGATCGACCGAGCCGATCAGCCAATGGCCGGCGCCGGCGACAAAGGTGAGGGGCACCGCATGCGCAATGTCCGTGCCGACGATGCGCACGACGGGAATGGCGGGATAAAGCAGAAGCAGAACGGTGACGCCGAGCGCGCCTGCCCCCACCGAGGAGGCGGCGACGAGGACGCCGAGAACGACGCCGACGAAAAATGTCGTCCAATCAAGCCGATGTTGCGGCATCGGCGGCCGCTCGCCACGCAGCCCCAGCAGCCACGGGCGAAACAGGATGGAGAGCGCCGTCAGAAGCAGCGCGACGCCGAGCGCAGCGCCGATAAACCCCGTCACTTCGTCCGAGCTTACGTTCAATCGCGACATGGCGATGAGCGTGACGATCGAGGCCGGCGCGCTTCCGCTCGCCAGCAGGCGCACGATCCGCCAGTCCACATTGCTGCGCGCGCCATGCACGAGCGTGCCCACGCCCTTGGTGATGGCCGCATAGAGCAGGTCCGTGCCGACGGCGGTCGCAGGATGCACGCCAAACAGCAGGACGAGCAGCGGCGTCATCAGCGAACCGCCGCCAACGCCCGTCAGGCCGACGATCAGGCCGACGGCGGCGCCGGACAGGGTGTAGAGCGGATCTATCATCGGATATCCCAAAGGCGCGGCGCGCGCGCCGTCAGATGCCGCCGCCGTCGATCGTCAGTTCGTTTTCGTCCCTGGCGCGCCGTCGCGCCGCCGACCAGGATTGCGCACGGGCAAGGACGACCGCGAGCGCCGGCCGCAGAATGACATCTGCGGCAAGGCCTGCAAGCGCAAACGCTGTGCGTCCCGTCAGCGCAAAAACGATGACGCCCGTCAGAACGGCGCCGGCCGCCAGCTCCAGCGCGCGGCGGCGCGCATCGTCGGGCGTGGCGTCCGGCGGAAGAACGCCGAGCCGCGACAGCGCGGCAAGCGCGGGTCTTGCGGGCGCGGGCGCTGCGTCCGCAAGGCCCGCATCCGGTTCGACCACGCCAAGCGCAACCGTGTCGTTGCTGTGCGGGTCGATCAGCAGCAGGCCGCCAAGCGCTTGCGCCGCCGCATAATCGGCGGTTGTCAGATCCGTCTCGAAACGCAGGGAGACGAGGCCGATGCCGTTCATCGGCAGGGCGGTTGCGGGAACCGGCTGATAGGAGTGAACGTCGATGGCGTGATGAAGCCTCGTTATCCGCGCCGCCGCAACCGCCGTGCCGACCTTGACGAGATAATTGCGTCCGGGCGCAACGGGCGTCTCGGTGACGGCGAGAATCCGCGCCTCGATCTGGCGGCGCGGCCTTATGGAGGAATTGGCCCGAACGATCACGTCGCCGCGGGAAACGTCGATCTCGTCGGCGAGCGTGAGCGTGATGGATTCGCCGGCTCCTGCGCGCTCCTGAGGGCCTGATGGTCCCAGAATGCCGGAAATTCTGGTCGTCCGGCCGCGCGGCAGGACTGCGACGGCCTCGCCGACGGCGATTTCGCCGGACGCCAGCGTGCCCGAGAAGCCGCGGAAATCGAGGTTCGGCCGGTTGACCCATTGCACGGGAAAGCGGAATTCGGAATCGCTTGCAGGCGCAGCCTCGATCGTCTCGAGAAGGGCGAGCAGCGACGGCCCGGCGCGCCACGGCGTCTTGTCGGAGACATTGACGACATTGTCGCCGTAACGCGCGGAAACGGGAACGATATGCGTCTCGATGAAGCCGAGTTGCGCTGCAAGCGCGCGATAATCCCGTTCGATCTTGCAGAAGACGTCTTCGTCGTAGCCAACGTGATCTATCTTGTTGACCGCCACGATCACGCGGCGCACGCCGAGCATGGAGACGATGTAGGAATGGCGGCGCGTCTGCGGCAGCAGGCCCTTGCGCGCATCGACCAGAATGATCGCGACATCGGCGGTCGATGCGCCGGTCGCCATGTTGCGCGTGTATTGCTCGTGGCCGGGCGTGTCGGCGGCGATGAAGGCGCGTTTGGCGGACGAGAAATAGCGATAGGCGACATCTATGGTGATGCCCTGTTCGCGTTCGGCGGACAGGCCGTCGACCAGCAGCGCGAAATCGAGATCGGCGCCGGTCGTGCCGAAGCGCGCGCTGTCGCGGTTGAGCGCTTCCATCTGGTCTTCAAAGACCGCGCCCGTCTCGAACAGGATACGGCCGAGCAGGGTGGATTTGCCGTCGTCGACGGAGCCGCAGGTGATGAAGCGCAGAAGCGAGCGTTGCGGCGCAGCGATCGGCGCCGGGGTCTGGTCGTCGCGCGCGTCGGCGGTTTCGACGACCTTGAGATTGGCGCGCATCAGAAATAGCCTTCCTGCTTCTTCAGTTCCATCGAACTTGCGCCGTCATGGTCGATCACGCGGCCCTGGCGTTCGGAGGAGCGCGAGGCGCGCATTTCCGCAATGATCTCGGGCAATGAGGCGGCCGCGCTCTCGACCGCGCCGGTCAGCGGATAGCAGCCGAGCGTCCGGAAGCGCACCATCTTCGTCTGCGCGGTTTCGCCCGGCAGCAGCGGCAGGCGTTCGTCGTCGCGCATAATGAGCGCGCCATTGCGCTCGACCACGGGACGGCGCTTGGCGAAATAGAGCGGCACGACGGGGATTTGTTCGAGCGCGATGTAATCCCACACATCGGCCTCCGTCCAGTTGGACAGCGGAAACACGCGGAAACTCTCGCCCTTGCGTTTGCGCGTGTTGAAAGCGCGCCACGGTTCGGGCCGTTGCGCCTTGGGATCCCAGCGATGGTCGGCCGTGCGCAGCGAAAAGATGCGCTCCTTGGCGCGGCTCTTTTCCTCGTCGCGCCGCGCGCCGCCGAAAGCCGCGTCGAACCCGTATTTGTCGAGCGCCTGCTTCAACCCTTGCGTCTTCATCACGTCGGTATGCACAGTCGAACCCGAGGCGATGGGATTGATTCCGGCAGCGACCCCCTCCGGGTTTATGTGCACCAGCAATTCGAGGCCGAGGCGTTTGACCGTCTCGTCGCGGAAGGAGATCATTTCCCGGAATTTCCAGCCGGTATCGACATGCAGAAGCGGGAAGGGCGGTTTTCCCGGCGCAAAGGCCTTCATGGCCAGATGCAGCAGAACCGCCGAATCCTTGCCTATGGAATAGAGCAGAACGGGGCGCTCGCAGGTGGCGGCCACCTCGCGCAGAATGAAAATGGATTCGGCCTCGAGCGCCTGCAAATGCGTCGGACGGTTCATGTGTTTTCTCCAGTGCGAAGCGCAGGTTCTGGCGCGGTCTTGCCGTTGCCTGTCACATGCAGTCCGCATTCCCTGCTGTTGTCCTGCTCCCACCACCAGCGTCCCGCGCGCTCGTCCTCGTTTGCGGCGATCGCGCGCGTACAGGGCGCGCAGCCAATGGAGGGAAAGCCCTGGGAGTGCAGCGCGTTGACTGGAATGTTCCGCGCCTGCGTTTCCGCCACAATGGCCTCGCGCGAAAGATCGGCAAGCGGGCTTGCCTTGAGGAGGCCGAAGCTGGAATCGAAGGCGATGAATGCAGTCGAAGCGCGATTGGCGGATTGATCGGCGCGCAGGCCCGTCACCCAGGCGCCGGCGCCGGCAAGCGCGCGCTTGAGCGGCTCCACCTTGCGCACGCCGCAACAGGCCTTGCGCATGTCGGGGCTGAAATAGAAACCGTCGATGCCCTGATCGGCGATCAGCGCCTCCAGCGCTTTCGTCTCGGGATAACAGGCGCGGATGCGCTTGCCGTATTTGAGCTCCGTGTCCGACCAGAGCTTGTAAGTCTCAGGAAACAACCGCCCCGTATCGAGCGTGACGACTTCGATGTCGAGATCGTTGGCGAAGATCAGGTCGGTCAGAAGCTGGTCTTCAAGGCCAAGGCTCGTCGTAAAGACGATGCGGCCCTCGACCTGCGCCCGCAATTCCTTCAGACGTTCGAGCGGCGAGCGCCCGGCGAAGGCGCGCTCCAGTGCGGCGATGTCGGTCATGACGTTGTCGGTCATGACGCTGCGCCCTCGCGCGCCGCACGGCGGCGCTCCATAACGCTTGCGGGACGCGCATAGCCCGGCTGATAGGCGTTGGCCATGGCGCCGAACGCCTTCGTCCATTGCGCTTCTGTCTGGCGCGCAGCGCTCGTATCGGGCAGTTCGATCTCGTCGAAGCCGCACGCAAGGGCATAGGCGCCCTGGTCGGGAATGAGCGGTCCGCTCGCGCGCAGGCGCCCCGTAAACCCGGCGCGGCGCAGTTTTCTGGCAAGCGAGAACCCGCGCCCGTCGGCAGACGATGGAAAGACGATCGAAATCAGCGCAAGCCGGTCGAACAGCGGCGCGAGACGCTCGATCTCGCTGTTGTTGGGAATGTCCACGCCAAGCGGGCGGTTGTCCCGCCCGGCGAGCGCCGTCTGGAGATCGGCCAGCGGCGCGATGAGCGCGTCCGCTGCGCCCTCGCGCGAAAAATCGTCCTTGCGATAGCCCTTTGCGTCAAGCAGCTTCATTTTGCGCTCCCGAGAGAAAGGCGGCTTTGAAGGGCGCGGCGCCGAGGCGCTTCACGCATTCGACGAAGGTCTCGCCTTCCTGGCGCTTGGCGAGATAGAGGTCGACAATGCGCTCGATGGCGTCCGGCGTCTGGTCGGCCGTCAGGCCCGGCCCCAGCAGATCGCCGATCGCCATCTTTTCCGTGGCGTCGCCGCCAAGCGTCACCTGATAGGATTCCTGGCCGCGCTTCTCCAGCCCGAGAATGCCGATATTGCCGACGTGATGATGGCCGCAGGCGTTGATGCAGCCTGAAATCTTGATCTGCAACGGCCCGATCTCGCGCTGGCGCGCGGGATCGGCGAAGCGCTGCGTGATCGCCTGGGCGATCGGAATGGAGCGTGCGGTCGCCAGAGCGCAATAATCGAGGCCGGGGCAGGCGATGATGTCGGTGACAAGGCCGACATTGGCATTGGCGAGTTCGAGTTGGCCAAGCGCGCCCCAGAGCGCGAAGAGATCGTCGAGCGCGACATGCGGCAGGACGAGGTTTTGCGCATGCGTCACGCGAATCTCGTCGTGCGAGAAACGCTCTGCGAGATCGGCGAAGCCGCGCATCTGCGCAGAGGTCATGTCGCCGGGCACGCCGCCGACCGGCTTCAGCGCGATGGTGACGGCGCCGTAACCGTCCACGCGATGCGGGAACAGGGCGTTGTCGGCCCATTGCGCAAAGGCGGGATTGGCGCGTTTTGCCGCCTCGAATTTTTCCGAGAAGGCGGGGAGTTTTTTGTAAGCGATAGTCGCAAAGCCCGGCGCAATGCGCGCAAGCTCGTAACTTTCGTCCGCCGACCAGTCCGGCCCCTGCGCGAATTCCGCCTCCACCTTGTCGCGGAACGCATCGAGGCCGGTTTCGTGCACCAATATCTTGATGCGCGCCTTGAACTTGTTGTCGCGCCGCCCTTCCGAATTATAGACGCGCATGATCGCGTCGATATAGGCGAGCAATTGCCCCTTGGGCAGA
>JBKDZW010000143.1:0-15184 GCA_047971685.1 Rhodoblastus sp. | reverse complement strand
ATCCCGAAACTCGACCTGAAGGCGCAGGCGAGGGACGTGACCGGCGCCATGCAGGCGACGGCGACGCTCGACGGCGAGATCGACGGCAAGGCGGCGCGCGGGAATATGGCGGCGCGGCGCGACGGCGCGCGCTGGATTGTCGAGCCCCTCGACATCGCCATCGGGCGCGTAACCCTGAAAGGCGACGTGGCCGTCAACGAGGCCGGCCGCGCCAGCGGCGCCCTCAGGCTCGACGCGCCCGATCTCGACGATCTCTCCGCACTCGCCCTGCAAAAGCTCGCCGGCCGCCTGAAGGCGGACGTGACGCTTGAGACGCGCGACGGCGGACAGGATGTGCGTATCGTTGCGGACGGCGCCGGCGTTTCCGCGCAAGGCGTGAAGATCGAACGGCTCGACGCGAAGTTTTTCGCGCGCGATGTTCTGGCCCGGCCTGCGCTCGAAGGCGTCGTGGCGCTCGACAATGCGCGCATCGGCGCCGAAACGATTTCCAGGGCGCGCCTGACCGCCAAACCCGCCGGCGGCGGCGCGGCCGATCTCGATCTGACGCTGGACGCCAGAGGCTTCGCGGTCACGGGCCGGGGGAAACTCACCCCCGGCGAAGCCACGCGGCTCGATCTCCAGCAATTTGCCGCCCAACGCGCCGGAAAACGCATTGCGCTGGCAGGCCCTGCGAGCGTTGTCCTCAGGAATGGCGATGTCGATATCCGCAATCTCGCGGTCGCGCTCGGTTCGGGCCGGCTCGACATCAACGGCCTCGTCGGCGCGCGTATGGACGTAACCGCGAATGCGCGCGCCGTGCCGCTGTCCATCGCCTCCATGTTCGATCCCTCGCTCGGCCTCGAGGGAACCGTCGACGCCCAGGCGCGCATTTCGGGGACGAAGAACGCGCTGTCGGGCGACTGGCGGCTGAAGGCTGCCCGCGTGAGCGCGGCGCAATTGCGCGCCAGCGGCCTGCCCGCGCTTGAAGCGACCGCAAGCGGCAGGTTGTCGGGCGCGCGCACGAGCCTCGACGCCAATGTCGCAATCGGCAAGGCGAGCCGCCTGCAAGTTGCAGGACATGCGCCGCTGGGCGCCGGCGCGCTCGATCTTGCAATCAAGGGCGCGCTCGATGCGAGCCTTGCCAACACCATGCTCGCCGCCAACGGCCAGACGCTCGCAGGCAGGGCCAATGTCGATCTGCGCCTGACCGGCGCGCCCGCAAGCCCGATGGTCGGCGGCGCCGTCACGATTGCCGACGGCGCTTTCACCGATCCGCTCAACGGCGTCGCGCTGACGAAGATCAACGGCCGTCTCGAAGGCAAGGGCCGCGATCTCGTCATCTCGTCGCTGACCGCGCGCACCAGGAACGGCGGGCAGATCTCCATTTCAGGCCGCGTGAACGTCGCGCCGGACGCCGGCATGCCGGGCTCGCTGCGGATCGTCGCCAACAACGCCCAGCTCGCCAGTTCCGAGGTCGTCTCCAGCATCGGCGACCTCGATCTTGCCGTCTCCGGTCCGCTTGCGCGCAATCCCAGGGTTTCGGGCCGGGTGACCCTGCGGTCGATGGACATCAACGTGCCCGACCGCCTGCCCGCCAATCTCAAGCCGTTTCCCGGCTCCACCCATATCGACGCCAAGGGTTTCGCCAAGCAGATGCTGGCCTTGCAGCGCAAGGAAAAGGCGCGCGCCGGCAAGGCCTCCAAATTCGACGCAGGCCTCGATCTCGCGCTTTCCGCGCCCAATCGCATTTTCGTGCGCGGGCGCGGCATAGACGCCGAATTCGCCGGCGATCTGAAGATACGCGGCACGATCCAGAAACCCAATGTCGTCGGCGCCTTCGACCTGCGGCGCGGCAAGCTGAGCATTCTCACGCAGACCATCGACATTTCCCAAGGCAAGCTGACCTTTGCCGGCGGCCTTGCGCCCAATCTCGATTTCGTCGCGCAGACGACCACAAGCGACGTCACCGCCAGGGTCACGGTATCGGGGCCCGCCTCGCTGCCGACCTTCACCTTCTCCTCGACGCCGGACCTGCCGCAGGACGAGGTGCTCTCGCGTCTGCTGTTCGCCAAGGCGTCGGGCTCGCTCACAGCGTTTCAGGCGGTGCAGCTTGCCGGCGCGCTCGCGCAATTGACCGGCGTCGGCGAGGGGGTCGGCGCTTTCGAGAAATTGCGCCGTTCGCTCGGCGTCGATACGCTCGATGTCGGCATGGGCGCGGACGGCCCCACCGTCGGCGCCTCGCGCTATATAGCCAACGGCGTCAATGTCGGCGTGCGCACGGGCGCCAAGCCGGACCAGACATCGGTCAATGTCGGCATAGACATCACCAAGCGCCTGCGCCTGCAAAGCGAAACGCGGGTCGACGGCAAGACGTCCGTGGGCGTGGGCATAGAATGGGAATATTGAGCGCTCAATCGCGAAATTCGGGAGCGAATGGATATGGCAGAAATTACCGTCGTCAAGGAGAGCAATGCGCGCGGGGGGCGTTATGTGGCGCGCGTCGCCGGCATCGCCGACGAGGCGGAGCTGACCTTCACGCAGCGGGGGCCCGCGCTCGTCAGCGCAGACCATACCGGCGCGCCGGACAGTCTGAAGGGAACGGGCGCAGCGCGCGCGCTGGTCGATTTCATGATCGCCGACGCGCGCAAGAACAATTTCAAGATCAAGCCGGTCTGCCCCTACGTGCGTGCGCTCTACGCCAAGAACCCGGACTGGCAGGACGTGATGACCACGCCGCCGGACAAGAAATAGGGCCTTCTACACGGCAGTGCGCAAAAGATCGGAGACGACGCGCTCCAGATCCTTGAGCGAGGCGCAGACGATGGCGCGGTCGACGCAAGGCTCGTAAGCGCGCATCACGCTGTCGCCGGTGTTCCACGCCGTACGCGGCTCGGGATTGAGAAAGATCACGCGCCGCGCCCTGTCGTGGATCTTGCGCAATATGTCGGCGCGTGGCTCGCCATTGTTATTGCGGGCGTCGCCCAGAACCAGCACGGTCGTCTTGCGGTCGATCTGGTCGAGCGCGAGCGTTTCAAAGGTCTCGAAAGCTTCGCCATAATCGGTCGAGCCGCCGAAACGATCGAGCGTTTCGGCGATCGCGCTCTCGATCTCGCGCGTCGCAAAGAGATCGGTGACTTCGCCAAGCTGGCCGGAAAAGGCGAAGGAGCGCACGTTGGGGATCACATCGTGCAGGCAATAGAGGAACATCAGCAGAAAGCGCGAGACCTGCGCGACAGAGCCCGAGACGTCGCAGATCGCCATCACCTTGGGCCGGTCGATCTTGCGCTTTTTCCAGATGGTGTGGAACAGGAGCCCGTCATATTCGATATTGACGCGGATCGTGCGGCGCACGTCGAGCTGGCCGCGCCGCGCTACCTTGCGGCGGCGCGAATGCAGCGACACGAGACGCTTGGCCATCTTGCGCACCAGCGCATGCATGAGCTTCATGTCGGAGCGCTCGACCGCCGACAGGCGCACGCTCTCCAGAATTTCCTCGCGCAAACGGCGCCCGGCGTTGGCGGCAAACAGCGTCAATTGCCGCTCGACGAATTCACGCACCTCCGCGCGCAAAACCTCGCGCAAGGCGGCAAGCCGCGCGCCTTCGCCCTGCCGGGCGGGATCGGAGGAATCGCGGGCCTCCGCAATCAGATCGTCGAGCCGCTCGGAGCCCATTTCGCGCTGGATGCGCAGACCGTACATGCCGCGCTGGGTGAAAAAGCGGATGTCGGTCACGCCGGCGGCGCGTGCGGCTTCCGCAAGGCGGCGCTGCAATTCCGCACGGTCGCCGCGCTCGAGAATCTCGATGAGATCGGCTTGCGCCGCTTCCGCCGCCGTCTGATCGGCGCCCTGGTTTTCGCTCTGTCCCTGACCTTGCCCTTGTCCCTGACCGCCGCCGCCGCCCGGCATGGCGCCCTGGCCGCCCTGTTCGCCGCCGTGCTCGTCCGGGTTTGAGTTTTCGGACGCGTTCTCGCGCGACGCCGGGTCTTGCGAAGTGGAGTCTTGCGAAGCATCCGCCGGCGGGCGCCCGGCAAAGGAGCGAAACTCGAAGAATTTGTCGAAGGTTTCCTCGAAGGCTTCCTTCTCGTCGACGGATTTGGCGAGCGCGTTCGACAGGCCCTGTTTCAGAATGTCCCGGCTCTCGTAGCCGAGCAGTTCCAGCGCCGCGCCGGCCTCGATCGCCTCGGCGGGCGAAATCCGAACGTCCTGCGCGCGCAGGGCGCGAATGAAGTCGGAGAGAATCCGGGTCATGCCAGACGCCTTGCTCCTCTCACCGGGGCGCCCGCCAGTCCGCCTCCTTGCGGGCGGCCACGATCAGGCCGGCGATTTCGCTGTCCACGCTCTCGATATCGTCCTGATATTTGAGCAGCACGTTGAGCGTGTCGCGCACGAGATCGGCGTCGAGTTCGCGCGCGTGCATCAGCACCAGCGTTCGCGCCCAGTCGAGCGTTTCGGAAATCGCGGGCGCTTTCTTGAGGGCGAGCTTGCGCAGGGCCTGCACGAAGGCGACGAGCTGCGCGTTGAGGCGCGCCTCGGCGTCGGGCACGCGCCGGCGTACGATGGATTGTTCGAGCGCCTGATCGGGGAAGGGAATGTGCAGATGCAGGCAGCGGCGCTTCAATGCATCGCCAAGCTCGCGCTTGTTGTTGGATGTCAGAAAGACAAGCGGCGTCGAGCGCGCCCGGATCGTGCCGAGTTCGGGCACGGAAATCTGATAGTCCGACAGCAGCTCCAGCAGAAAGGCCTCGAATTCGTCGTCGGCCTTGTCGATCTCGTCGATCAGCAGCACGGCGCCGTCCGTGGCCCACAGGGCCTTGAGCAGCGGGCGCGGCTCCAGAAATTCCTCGGAGAAGAATGTGTCGTCGAACTCGTGCAGACGCGCCATGGATTCCTTCAGACCCTGCGCGCCGGCGAGCAGGTCGCCGAGCTTTTCCTTCAGAACTTGCGTGTAAAGGAGCTGCTTGCCGTATTTCCACTCGTACAGCGCCTTGGCCTCGTCCAGCCCCTCGTAGCATTGCAGGCGGATGAGATCCTTGCCGGTCATGGCGGCGGCGGCTTTGGCGAGTTCGGTCTTGCCGACGCCGGGCGGCCCCTCGATCAGCAAGGGCTTGTCGAGTTTCTGGGCGAGAAACAGGGCCGTCGAGATCGTGGAATTGCAGATGTAGTTCTGCCCTTCGAGCCGCTCCTGAATATCGGCTATCTCGGAGACGACCGGGCGCCCGGTTCGGGAATGTTCGTTCATTTCACCACGCGAACGTCGTTGATGACTTTGCGAAACGGTTTGGCGCGGACGGGCCGCGATTGCAAGCGCCGGCTGCGCACGGCTCCCCTGCGCGGCCGGCGGGCGGCTTCGTTATTTCGATTTCAGCACCACCCGGCAGGCCGCCGGCAGGGCGGACATGGTCATGGGCGGTTTACGCTTTCCGCCGGGGCGTCTCGGCTTGGGATGCAATACGCCCGGCGAAAACCACCAGCCGAGCTGGTCGCAGCCGTCGCCCGGCGGGGTTGCGTCCTGCCCGGAGCACCCTTCCTCGCCGTGCGGGCAGAAGATGCGGACATGGAAATGGTAATTATGGCCCCACATCGGGCGCACCTTGTTCAGCCAGGCGCGGTCGGCGCCGGCCTGCCGGCACAGCGCCTTCTTGATCGCCGCATTGACGAAGATGCGTTGCACCTGGGGCGATTTGGCCGCAGCGCGGATGACGGCCAGATGATCGGGCGTCCACACCCGCTCGTCGACATCGAGCTTGTCGGGCCGCACCACGTTGACCGCCGACATTTCCTCGCGCTCCTCCCGGCTCAGCTTCCGGTTGGGCATCGGCGTCAGCCAGATGTCGGCGTCGAGGCCGATCTGGTGCGAGGCGTGGCCCGTCAGCATCGGGCCGCCGCGCGGCTGCGAGAGGTCGCCGACCAGAATGCCCGGCCAGTGCGAGATTTTGGGCACCTGTCTGGCGAAGGATTCCAGAAAGGCGATGAGATCGGGATTGCCCCAATTGCGGTTGCGCGACAGCCGCATCACCTGCCAGGCCTCGCCATTGATCGGCAAGGCCTCGCCGCCGGCCAGACATCCTCTCGAATAAAAGCCTATCGAGCGCGCTGTCATGTCGGCGGGCTCGTGCGCGCGGCCGAACAATTCCTTGGCCGGCGTCGAGGGCGCGTCAGGATGGGCGAGCGGAGGCAGGGGCTTCGGGTTGAGTGTGCCCTTGTCCTGCGCCAGGGCGGGCGCGACGGCGATAGAAATCGCCAATATGCTTCCGATTGCGCGCAATTTTATCTCCGCAATTATTTGCATTTCGGCGGCAGCCTGAACAGGCGCCGCGATTCGTCGGCCTCTGTCAACCTGCCGTCAGTCATGTCGAACCCGTCAACCATGAGCCCGATTGGCGGTTGCAAGCCGGCGGCGGCGCTGGTTTACTCTGCCCAGATGCGCGTAATTGTTGAGTACAGAGGGCGTAATGAAGCGCTTTATCTTCGCTGTTCTGGCCCTTTTTGGGGCCTCCGTCGTTTTCACCGCCGCCGCTCAGGCTAAAGTGCGGATCCACATCGACCTTTCCAGCCAGAGAATGACGGTCAATTCGTCGTCTGGCTCCTATGTGTGGCCGGTTTCCACGGCGCGCGCCGGCTATGTGACGCCGCGCGGAACCTATTCGCCCTACAGTCTCCGGCGCATGCATTATTCGCGCAAATATCACATGTCGCCGATGCCGCATTCGATCTTCTTCCGCGGCGGCTATGCGATCCATGGCACAGGCGCCGTCGGCGCGCTCGGCCGCCCGGCCTCGCACGGCTGCGTCCGCCTGGCGCCTGGCCATGCGGCTGCGCTCTTCGCCATGGTGAAGCGTGAAGGCGCGACCATCTCGATCACCGGCGCGGCGCCGCACCGCCATTACGCCTCGGGCAAGAAAAAATATCGCGCCCATTACGCCAAGGCCGGCAAGAAGCATCGCGCCCATTACGCCAAGGTCGGCCATTCCAAATACAAATACGCCAAGGCCGGCCATTCCAAGCACAAGCGCTATGCCAATCACGGTCGCGCCCGCGCCCCGATGGCCTATGCGCCTGCGCGCGGCCACGGCTATTACGGCGCCAGAAGCTGGCAGCGCGACCCCGCCGGCAATTACTACCGCTATTGAGAGTGGGCCGGAACAGGGCTTGCGAGACGTAGCATAACTCGGTTGCGCCATGCGGGACGCCTGGCGCAACGGGGAGCAGGACATAAGCTGAATGCGCCTGTAGGCTTGCGGGATGAAACATTGTCCGCGCAAGGAGCGCACGATCTCATGATCCTTGTTCCCGTCGCCACGCTCGAACAGGTCTGCGCCGATGTTTTCGCGCGCATTGGGTCTGCGCCCGAAGAAGCCGTGCGCGTTGCGCGCTCGCTGGTCGGCGCCAATCTGACGGGGCACGACAGCCACGGCGTCATCCGCGTGCCGCGCTATGTCGACTGGGTGAAGTCGGGCGACATAACGCCCAACCGGGAGATCGAGGTTCTGGTCGATACGCCTGCGCTCGCGGTGGTGGACGGGCGCTACGGCTTCGGCCAGTCGGTCGCCCCCGCCGCGGTGCGGATCGGCGTCGGCAAGGCGAAGGAGAACGGTCTCGCGGCGGTTGCGCTGCGCGACTCCGGCCATATCGGCCGCACTGGCGAATGGGCGGAAATGGCGGCGGCCGAAGGGCTGATCTCCATCCATTTCGTCACCGCGTCCGGCTCCATTCTCGTTGCGCCCTTCGGCGCGCGCGAGCGTCGTCTCTCGACGGCGCCCTTCGCGGTCGGCATTCCGCGCGAAAAACGCGAGCCGGTCATTCTCGATTTCGCGACCTCCGTCGTTGCGGAAGGCAAGGCGATGGTGGCAAGCCAGGGCGGCAAGAAACTGCCCGCCGGCGCGCTGATCGGGCCGGACGGCGAATTCTCGACCGATCCGGCCATGCTCTATGGGCCGCATACGCCCGAAGGGCCGCGCAACAGCACGGCCGGCCCCGGCGCGATCCGCGCCTTCGGCGAGCACAAGGGCTCGGGGCTCGCCTTCATGTGCGAAATTCTCGGCGGCTCGCTCACCGGCACGCGGGCGACCCATGTGGGGCGCAAGAAATTCGCCAATGGCATGTTCTCGATCTATGTCGATCCCGCCCGCGTCGATCCCGCCCATGTCTTCGACGCCGACGTGACGGCCTATGTCGATTTCTTCAAATCGGCCAAGCCCGCCAAGGGCGTCGAAGACGTGCTGGTTCCCGGCGAGCCGGAGCGGCGCATGCGCGCAGAGCGCACGAAAAACGGCGTGCCGCTGACGCGGGCCACCTGGAACTCTATCTGCGCCAAGGCGCGCGAGGTCGGCGCGCCGACGCCTGCGCTCTGAAGCCCGCCCCCGTCATCCGGCGTGCGGAACGCAATCAGCCGCCGAACAGCTTCTCCAGAAAATTCTTTTCGCGCGACGCATTCTCGCGGACCGCGGATTGTTCGCCGATATCGGCCGGCGGCAGGAGATCGTCGATGGTGCGCTGGCGCGGGGCGCGGCCAAGCTGCACAGGCTCGCCTGCGCTTCGCCCGGCAGCCGGCGCCCCGGACGCCCCAAGCGCCCCAGACGCCCCAGACGCTCCTGGCGTTTCAGGCGCCCCGGAGGGGCCTGCGGGATCAGGACCGCGCGCAACGGGAATGGACGCGGGCGGCGGCGGCAGATTGACCGGGCGCCATGCGCCGCCCGGCAGAGCTGCGACCGGCGCGCCCTTGAGCGCTGCCCGCATGAAACGGCTCCATATCTCCACCGGCAGGCCGCCGCCCGTCGCATGCTTGGTGGGCGAGGAATCATCATTGCCGAGCCAGACCGACGTCACCAGCGCGCTCGTGTAGCCGACGAACCAGGCGTCGCGGAAATCCTGGCTGGTGCCGGTCTTGCCGGCCGCCTGCCAGCCCGGCAGCGCCGCTTTCTTGGCCGTGCCGGTCAGCAGCGTTTCTTCCAGCATCGTGTTCATCATCGACACATATTGCGGCTCGATCACGCGCCCGTTGGACGAGCCGCGCCGCTGATAGAGCAATTTGCCGTCGGCGGTGCGCACGCGCGTGATGATATGCGGCTGCACGCCGATGCCGCCATTGGCGAAGGGCGCGTAGGCGGTCGTCAGTTCGAGCGGCGTCACCTCGCTGGTGCCGAGCGCAAGCGAGGCGTTGGGCTGGAGTTCGGACTGGATGCCGAGGCGATGCGCGGTTGCAACCATTGCCTTGGGGCCGACCTCGACCCCCAGCCGCACCGCAACCGTATTGAGCGACATGGCCAGCGCATTGGTCAGCGTGACGGGGCCGAAATATTCGCGGCTGTAGTTCTCCGGCCGCCAGCCCTTGATGTTGATGGGACCGTCCTCGCGCACCGTCTCGGGCGTCATCCCGCGCTCGAGGGCTGCGAGATAAACGAAGGGCTTGAAGGACGAACCGGGTTGGCGTTTGGCGGCGACCGCCCGGTTGAACTGGCTTTGCGCATAATTGCGCCCGCCGACCAGCGCGCGGATGGCGCCGTTCGGATCCATGGCGACAATGGCGCCCTGCGACACGCCGAACCTGGCGCCCTTCTTGTCGAGCTCCTCGTTCAGCGAGGATTCGGCCATTTTCTGCATCTCGCCGCTGAGCGTCGTCGTGACGACGAGATCCTCGTCGATCGCGCCGACCCTGTCGTTGAGCGCGTCCATCACGTAATCGGCGGCGTAATTGATCGAGGCGCCGCCGGTGTCGTGTTGCGCCGTCGCAGGCCGCGCCAGCGCGACCTTCGCCATGGCCTCGGTGATATGGCCTTCCTGCGCCATGGCGGCGATGACCTGCGTGGCCCGTTCGGTTGCCCCTTCCGGGTTGCGATTGGGGGCGAGCTTGGTCGGCGCCTTCATCAGCCCTGCGAGAATGGCGGATTCGCCGAGCGTCGCCTGCCGCGCGCTATGGCCGAAATAGCGCTGGCTGGCGGCTTCCACGCCATAGGCGCCCGAGCCGAAATAGACGCGGTTGAGATAGAGTTCGAGAATCTGGTCCTTGGAATAGCGCCGCTCCAGCCACAGCGCGAGAATGGCTTCCTGAATCTTGCGGCTGAACGTGCGTTCCTGCGTCAGAAACAGGTTTTTGGCGAGTTGCTGGGTGATCGTGGATCCGCCCTGCATGCCGCCGCGTTTCAGGACATTGGAGACGAGCGCGCGTCCTATGCCCATGGGGTCTATGCCCCAATGCGAGTAAAAGCGCCGGTCCTCGATCGAGATGAAGGCCTTGGGCAGATAGGGCGGCAGTTCGGCAAGGCGGATCGCAGGCCCCCCGGTGTCGCCGCGATTGGCGAGCACTTCGCCGTCTATGCCCAGAATTGCGATATTCGGCGGGCGCTTGGGCAGGGCGAGCTGGTCGATTGGCGGCAATTGCGCGGCGTAATAGGCGATGACGCCCGCGCCCATGATGCCGCCCCATACGCCAAGCACCAGAACCCAATAGAAAATTTGGCCGATGAACGAACGCGACCGGCGTTTTTTGCGCCCGCCGCGCGACCCTCCGCCCGACCCCTTGCGCGGCTTGTTGCGCGAAGGACGCTCCTCGTTGTCCGCCTGGTTTTTCCTGCGACCCACCGAAATCTCCCGCGGATCGGCGCGCAAATCGCCGTCCGTGCTCAGGCGCGGCTCGCGCCTGCCGCCGCCGCGCCCGCCCGTGCTGCGCCCCCCTGCGATCCGGTCGTCGGAAGTCGCGCGAAAAACCTCGTCATGCGGATCGTCGAAACCCGGCTCCCGGCGTTCGCCACGCGCGGCTTTCCTGCCCGAACCGCCCGATTTTCCTGAACCGCCCAAACCCCACATATGCGCCCGCCGTCATTCCGTTCGCCGTCGAACGGCCGATAGCCAGAAGGGCGACCGGCCCTCCGGCCAGCGCCCGACGGACCGTCGCCAAATCGAAAAGGCGTTTATGAGTCGTAACGAAGGCGGATTAAGGGCCGGTAAAATCTTGAGAGCCCCTGCGCGTTCGCCGCCGCCGGATCAGTCGCGCAACGTCAGATCGACCATGATTTCGCCGGCAAGCCGTTCCAGCGTGCGCCGGACTTCGGCAGGCGCGAGCGGTTCCGGCAGGCGTACGCGAATTTCGGCGCGGAACATTTCCGCCCCCGTGAAGGCCGCGCTTTCCAGCCCGCTCGAAAAATCCTCGATATTCGCGCCGAGGTTTTTCAGGGCCTGCGTGAGATCGCGCACGATGCCGGGACGCTCGTGGCCGACGATCTCGATATCGAGAAGACGGACGCTTTCGGCAGGCGCTCCTTGCGCTCCTTGCGCCTCTGGCGCCGCGCCGCGCTCGACGGCGACCTTGAGCCCTGAGCCTTCGAGCCCGCGCAGCGCGGCGATCAGGTCGCCGGTCTGCGCGTCGGGCGCGGCAATCAGCACGATGCCCGCGAATTTTCCCGACAGCCGCGCCAGCCGGCTCTCCAGCCATGTGCCGCCATGCGCCGCAACCGTTGCGGAAGCGGCGTTGACGAGGCCGGGCTTGTCGTCGCCGATCAGCGTGAGAACGAGTGGCGTCATGTCTTGTCTCCAGCTTGTTCCGCCGATTGTGCAGGCCGCGCCCGCAAATGGCGATGCGGCGAAAAAGACTCCCTGCCGCCGGGAATTGCCTGTAATTTACGTCCAAAAGGCGACAAAAGCGCCAATCCGTTCAAGTACGGGCAAACGATCAGGGAGGCGAAATTGCAGGAATTCGACTTTCTCGTCCTCGGCGCCGGCTCCGCCGGTTGCGCCATAGCCAGCAGGCTCAGCGAAAATCTTTCCAATAGCGTCGCCTTGTTCGAGGCTGGCGACGAGGGCCGGCACTGGATGATCTGGACGCCGCTCGCGGTCGCCGCGATCCTGCCGCGCAAGATCAGAAACTGGGCCTACGAGACGGTTCCGCAGGCCGGCCTTGGCGGCAGGCGGGGCTACCAGCCGCGCGGCAAGACGCTCGGCGGCTCCTCGGCCATCAACGCCATGATCTACATTCGCGGCCACGCCAGCGATTACGATCATTGGGCGGCGCTGGGAAACCCCGGCTGGTCCTATGCCGACGTGCTCCCTTATTTCCGCAAGTCCGAAAACAACGAGACCCATGAGGATGCATTTCACGGACGGGGCGGGCCGCTGAACGTGGCCGAACTGCGCACCGGCAATGCGTTGCCGCAGCACTTTCTCGATGCGGCGCGCGAATGCCAGATGCCGATGACATCGGATTTCAACGGCGCGGACCAGGAAGGCTGCGGCGTCTATCAGGTGACGCAGATCAACGGCGAACGATGCAGCGCCGCGCGCGCCTACATTCATCCGCACATGGGCAAGCGGCCCAATCTGTTCGTGCAGACCGGCGCGCATATCAGAAAAATTTTGTTCGACGGCAAGCGCGCCGTCGGCGCCGAGTTTTCCATCGGCAATGAGGTCAGGACGGTTCGGGCGCGGCGCGAAGTGATCCTTGCCGGCGGCGCTTTCGGCAGTCCGCAGATTTTGATGCTCTCGGGCGTGGGCGATGCGGCGGCGCTCCGGAAGGCAGGCGTGACGCCGGTACACGATCTGCCCGGCGTCGGCGCCAATTTGCAGGATCATCCGGACGTGGTGCTCAATTACACCACCAATTCGCCCGACGCCATCGGCTACAGTTTGCGCGGCGCATGGAAAATGCTCGGCGAGATAACGCGCTACCGGCGCGAGCGCACCGGCTGGCTTGCCTCCAATTTCGCGGAAGCCGGCGGATTCCTGAAAACGCGGCCCGATCTCGAAATTCCCGACGTGCAATTGCATTTCGTGATCGCCACCGTCGACGATCACGCCCGCAAGCCGCGCCTTGGCCACGGCTTCTCCTGCCATGTCTGCGTGCTGCGGCCGAAAAGCCGGGGCGCCGTCACGCTGGCCAGCAACGATCCCGCAGCCGCTCCCCTGATCGATCCGAATTTCCTGGGCGAGATCGAGGATGTCGAGACGCTCGTCGCCGGCTTCAAGCTCACCCGCCGCATCATGGAGGCGCCGGCCCTGAAGGCGCATGCAACCGGCGAATTGTTCAGCGCGGGCGTCGAAAGCGACGACGACATCAGGGATTTTTTGCGCCGCCGCGTCGATACGGTCTATCATCCCGTCGGCACATGCGCGATGGGGCCGGACCCGAAAACGGCGGTGGTCGATGCGCAATTGCGCGTGCATGGGCTCGAAGGCCTGCGCGTGGTCGACGCCTCGATCATGCCGACGCTGGTCGGCGGCAACACCAATGCGCCGACCATCATGATCGCGGAAAAAGCGGCGGCCATGATCGCGGCCGCCTGAGAAGCTGCGCTTGCCGGGCCATCGCTTGCCGGGCCGTCGCTTGCAGGGCCGTCATGGCCCGGTCATGAATATCGCCGACATGCAAGGGCGCCGGCAAGAATCGCTCTGCACGAATAGAAGCGCTTCGTACAAGCGAAAGCGCTCTGCACGAATAGAAGCGCTTCGTACAAGTGGAAGCGTCTTGCGCAATTTGGGAGATCGTCATGAAGCGTCTTGCAGCCGCCGTCGCAGTTTTATCCGCCGCCAGTCTGCCGGCCTCCGCCGCCACGGAAATCCAGTGGTGGCACGCCATGACCGGCGCCAATAACGATCTCATCGTCAAACTTGCCAACGATTTCAACGCGACGCAATCCGATTACAAGGTGTCGCCGGTCTACAAGGGCGGCTACGCCGACACGATGAACGCCGGCATTGCGGCTTATCGCGCCGGACAGGCGCCGCACATCATGCAGGTGTTTGAGGTCGGCACCGCCACGATGATGGCCGCCAGAGGCGCGATCAAGCCCGTCTATCAACTGATGGCGGAGGCCGGCGAGAAGTTCGATCCGCACGCCTATCTGCCGGCGATCTCGGGCTATTATTCGACGCTGAAGGGCGAGATGCTGTCGTTTCCCTTCAATTCCTCGTCCATGGTCATGTGGCTGAACAAGGACGTTCTGGCCAAGGCCGGCGTCGATGCGGACAAATTGCAGACCTGGCCGCAGGTGTTCGAGGCCGCCAAAAAACTGCATGCGATCTCGCCGACCTGCGGCCTTTCCAACGCCTGGGCGCCCTGGGCGATCATCGAGCAGTTTTCCGCCTGGCATAATGTGCCCATAGGCACGAAGGCGAATGGCCTCGACGGTTTCGACACGCAGTTGAAGTTCAATTCGCCCCTGCATGAAAGGCATCTGGCGATGCTGGCCGAATTGCAGAAGGACAAGACTTACGATTATTCCGGCCGCGCCAACAGCGGCGAGGGGCGCTTCACATCCGGCGAATGCCCGATCTTCCTGACGTCCTCGGCCTTCTACGGCAATGTGAAGGCCAATGCGAAATTCGCCTATACCAACGCGCCCATGCCCTATTATCCCGATGTGCCGGGCGCGCCGCAGAACTCCATTATCGGCGGCGCCTCGCTCTGGATCATGGGCGGCAAGAGCGCGGCCGAATACAAGGGCGTCGCCAGGTTTCTCGCCTTCCTGTCCGAGACCGACCGCCAGATCGAACTGCATGTGAAATCGGGCTATCTGCCGATCACCAAGGCGGCCTACGAGAAGGTCAAGGCGTCGGGCTATTACAAGGAAAACCCGCTGCTGGAGACAGCGCTCAAGGAACTCACCAACAAGGAGCCGACCGACAATTCGCGCGGTCTGCGATTCGGAAATATGGTGCAGATGCGCGATGTCTGGTCGGAGGAAATCGAGCAGGCGCTGGCCGGCAAGAAAACCGCCAAACAGGCGCTCGACGCAGCCGTTTCGCGCGGCGACGCGATTTTGCGGCAGTTCGAGCGCACGGCCGGGAAATAATTATCGCCGCGCGCCCTCAAGGCTTCTGTCGCTTGCAAGGCTTCTGCCAGAGCATATCCCGCAAAAGTCACGGACTTTTGCGACAAGGATATGCGATGAAACAGCCGGCATATCCCGCAAAAGTTGCAGACTCTTGCGAACAGGATATACAGTGAAAACAAACAACTAGGGCGTGTCACGCGATTTTCGCGAAAATACGGCGCGCCTGAATGCATCGACTTCGCCGGAGCCCGATTCTCCCCGCAAGGGGGATTTCCGGGCCACCTTCTTCGGTTCCGCAGGAGAAGGCCGGCAACGGTGGAAAATGGAAAAACGCGCAACCTTCTCCAACAGGCTTCTGCCTTATCTGCTGGTCGCCCCGCAATTGGCGATCACGCTTGTCTTTTTCTACTGGCCGGCCTCGCAGGCGGTGAAGGAGAGTTTTT
>JBKDZW010000142.1:0-11765 GCA_047971685.1 Rhodoblastus sp. | reverse complement strand
GAGCCCGGCCCGGTGATGTCGGCATAGGGGCCGGACATATCGAGGATGAGACCGAGCTTGAGGGGCGGTTTTTCCTGCGCATGCGCGGCTGCCGTCGCCGCAAGCACAAAAACCGACGCAAGCGCAAAAACCGACGCCCGCGCGCCAGACGTCAGCGCGCCAAAAGCAAAGCCTCGCATTCTTCTCTCCGATTGCTCTACACTAGAACCCGGCGCATGATGCAAAGGCTTGATCCGATGAGTCAATGCGCCGGAAGAACCCGCGCCGGGAGAAGGAGAACACATGGGCGCACAAACACTGACACCTTACGAGGTCAAGGCCTTCAACACGGCAATCGCCTCGGAGAACAAGATTCACAGCGACGAGGTTGCGCAAAGCTTCGGCTTTGTCGGCGCGCTGGTGCCGGGCGTCGAGGTCTACGCCTACATGACGCATATTCCGGTGGAGCGCTGGGGGCGCAACTGGCTGGAGCGCGGTGGCGCGGCGAGCCGCTTTCTCAAGCCGGTCTACGACGGAAAAACAGCCCGCATCACCGCGCGCGGATATAATGGCGCGCTCAATCTCAACGTCGAGAGCGAGAGCGTCGTCTGCGCGGAGGGACAGGCGTTCATGGCCGAGGCCGCAACGGCGCCCGCCTTCGACAGCCTGCCGCTGGGAACGCTGCCGGACGTGCGGCCCAAAGCCGACGAAAACAATCTTGCGCCGGGCCGCTCGCTCGGTCTTGCGCCCGTCACGATCGACCGGGGCGCGCTGCAACAATATCTTGCCGACATCAGGGAGACGGAAGGTCTCTATCTGCATGAGAACCTCGTCCATCCCGGCCAGATTCTGCGCCTGTGCAACGCCGCTCTCGTACAGAGCGTGGAGCTGGGGCCGTGGATTCATGTCGGCAGCAGCGTGCGCAATTTCAGCGTGGCGCGCGTCGGCCAGGAACTGACGCTGCGCAATCGCATCGTCTCCAACACCGTTTCCAAGGGGCACGCCATCGTCGTCTTCGACGCGCTGGCCATTGCAAACGGCAATCAGGTCGTCGCGCAGATCACCCATACCGCAATCTGGCGGCCACGCGGCGTCGCGCCGGCCGCCTGATCTGGCGCATTACGCACCGGAAACGCCGAGAAGCCCGGAGATTTCCCCCAGAACGTCTTCGGGCTGATCGTGCTGCACCCAATGGCCGGAATCGGCGATGATCTTGGCCCGCGCATTACGGAAATGCCGCGTGAGGCCAAGGCGTTTTCCGTTGTCGGCCAAATCGCGATCGGCAAAAAGCAGCAATGTCGGGCACGTTATCGCCGACCAGAGTTCGACATGGTCTTCCGGCGACAGGCGATGGGGGGCGGCGACGCGCTGGTAGCGGTCGAACTTCCACACGAAGCCGCCGCCGGGGGCTGGCTTGAGCGCGTGTCCGGCCAGATGCATCGCCAGATCCTGCTTCAGCCGGTTGTTGCGATTCTTCAGGCGCTCCGCGCCTTCCTCGATGGTCGCGAAGACGCGCGGCGCCTTGCCCTCGAGGCTGGAAAGCTGGGTGAGAAAGCGGTTCATGCGCTCAAGCGTTTTTGCGCGCGGCGCGTCGGGCATAACCGTCACGCCGTCGAGAACGACGAGATTGTCGACCCTTTCCGGAAAGGTTCCCGAAAAGATCAGCGAGACCATGCCGCCCATGGAATGTCCGACGATCGAGGCGCGCGCTGCGCCGATCTCGTCCATCAGGCGCGAAATATCGAATACATATTCGCTCAGGCTGTAGGAGCCGCCGCGCGTCCAGTCGGAATCGCCATGGCCGCGCAGGTCGGGCGCGATAATGCGAAAATGCGGGCGAAGCTCGCGCGCAAGGCGATCCCAGGAGCGGCAATGATCGGCGCCGCCATGAATCAGCAGAAGCGGCGGCGCGCCTTCATTGCCCCAATCCGCATAATGCAGGCGCATGCCCTGCGACGTGTAGAAGCGGCTTTTCGGTTCGGTCATGTCTTGAAATTTTCCCGGGTTTTCTCGACGCAATCACGCGCCCGCCAATCTTTCCATCGCCATGGCGCGCAATTTCGCACGCTGGATTTTCACGCCATTGGCGCTGTCGGTTATCGGAAAGGCGTCGACGAAGAAAATGCGCGCAGGCGTCTTGTAACCGGCAAGCCGGGCGCGAACCTGCGCAATCAATTCGCTTTCCTGCGGCGATACGCCGGGCGATGCGATAACAAAGGCGGCGCAACGCGCCTGCGTGCCGATTTCAACGGCGACGACCTGCGCATCCGCCACGCCTGCGCAGGCCTTCAATTCGTCCTCGATCTCGCCGGGGCCGACCAGAAAACCGCCGAGGCGCATGGCGTCGCCTGCGCGCGTCTCATAGACGAACGATCCGTCTTCCCGCATCCGGCCGATGTCGCCCGTGCGAAAGAAGCCGTCGCTTGTCGTTGCTTCCGCGGTCGCCTGCGGATTGTTGAAATAGCCGAGAAAGCACGAGGGCGCCGAAATCTCGATTTCGCCGCTGACGCCCGCCCCGGCGATCCCGCCGGTCTCCATGTCGCGCACGCGCACGCGCGCCTGCGGCGACATCGCCCAGCCGCCGCATTCAATGCGGTCGGCAAACGGCGCATCCGCGCGCCCGATGGAAAACAGGGCCTGCACTTCGCTCGAACCATAAAGCCCGTACAGCGGCAGGCCGCGCTGCGCAGCGCTTGCGGCGAATTCGCGCCAGCCCGGCTGAAAGGCGGCAAAACCGATGACTTGCGCATGGGCCATCGGCTTCGGCGTATCGGTGAGCGCGAGCATGCGGCGGAACATTTCGTCGGAACCGAAGCCATGCGTGATCTTTTCGGCCTCGAAGATCGCCAGAGCCGGCGCAGCATCGAAAGCGTCCATCACATGAATGCGCGCCCCGCCCGCCAGAAAGGCGAGAACGCTCGCCATGCCGAACACGCCGCAGAAAGGCAGCATGGCGAGCAGCGAATGTCCGGCGCCAAGATCGAGCGCGACGGCGATCGCCTGCGCATGCGTGGCAAGCGTTGCTTGCGAATGCGCAACCAGCTTCGGGCCTTTTGTGGTGCCGGAGGTGGTGAACAGCAGCAACGGCGCATTGGCCTCGCCCTGCGGCGTACGGGCGCCGTCCGCCGGCGCCTCCTTCGCAAAGGCGTCGAAACGCACGCTTGGCCAGTGCGTCTTCACGTCGCCCTCGCCGACGATGGCGATCGTTTCGAGGGCTGGCAGCGCGGCGCGATCAAGGTCTGCAAGGATGGCGGGAAAGTCGATTGCGCGGAACCCGGGCTCCAGCACCAGAAGTTTTGCGCCGGACAGGCCGACGACGTGCGCGACATCGCTTGCGCGATAGCGCGTGTTGACGGCGGCCAGCACCGCGCCGATGCGCGCGCAGGCAAACAGCAGCGCCAGCCATTCCACGCGATTGACCAGCCAGACCGCCACCACGTCGCCCTTGCCGATATTGCGCGCCGAAAGCCAGGCGACGCTCTGCGCGACCATCTGCGAAAATTTTTCGTGCGAGACGGGAACGCCATCGAAAGCAAAGAGAATGTCCTCAGGCGCCCTGCGTTCGATCAACGCCTCGAACGGCTGCTCGGTCGTGGAAGTTAGTGTGGATTGCATGCTGATCCGGGCTCGTATGTCTGGTGACGATTGGTTTCGCGCCAAGGATAATGTCTAATCCCGGAACTTGCGAGGGAGGCATGCTTTTGTTGGGCGAACACCAGTTTCTTCACGCATGGCGATGACCGGCGCGCCGGCGCCTGCTCTTGCGCCTGCGCGCATCGCTGCGGGCGGCATGCTGGCGATGGCTGCGGCTTTCGGCGTCGGACGCTTCGTCTATACGCCCATTCTCCCTGTCATGATCGCCGATGGCGCATTGACGCCGGCCAGCGCCGGCCTTGTCGCGGCTGCAAATTTTCTGGGCTATCTCGCCGGCGCGCTGGCTGGCGCGAGCGCGGCGGCGCAGCGCAATCCGCGCCTGTATTTTCTCGGCGGACTGCTGTTCGGCGCGCTGACGCTCGCCGGCATGGCCGCACCGCCCTCGCTCGCCGTCTTCGCCGTCATGCGGCTGGTCGGCGGATTCGGCAGCGCCTTTGTCATCATCTGCCTGTCCTCCATGGCGCTGGAGCCGCTGGTGCGCGCAGGCCGTCCCGGCCTTGCGGCCGCGCCCTTTGCGGGCGTCGGCCTTGGCATCGCCTTTTCGTCCGCGCTGGTCTCCGGCCTTGCGGCGGCGGGCTCCGGCTGGAAGACGATGTGGCTCGTCAATGCCGCAATCGCCACCGCCGTTTCCTTTCTCGCGCTCGCGCTTCTGCCGGCGCCGGCGGCTCCGGCCGCGCCCGCCGCCGTGCGCCCGGCAAAGAGGGGCAAGGCCTCGCCGGCGCTGATCGCGCTGGTCGTCTCCTACGGCCTGTTCGGTTTCGGCTATATCATCACCGCCACCTTCCTCGTCGCCATCGTGCACGAGACGCCGGCGCTGGCGGCGCTCGAACCCTATGCCTGGGCGATCGTGGGGCTGGCGGGCGCGGTCTCCATTCCCTTCTGGTCATGGATAGCTGTGCGCAGGGGCGATGTTTTCGCCTATTGCGCGGCCTGTCTCGTGGAGGCTGCGGGCGTTGCGCTCAGCGTGGTCTTTCAGGCGCCGGCGGCCATCGTTTTCGCCGGCATATTTCTGGGCGGCACCTTCATGGCGATCACCGCCATCGGACTCGGCGTCGCGCGCAGGCTGACGCAAATGGCGCCGCAGCGCGCGCAGGCGATCATGACATCCGCATTCGGCTTCGGGCAGATCGTGGGGCCAGCGCTTGCCGGCCACATGCGCGAGACATCGGGCAGCTTTTTCGCGCCCTCGCTGATTGCGGCCGCCGCCCTGGTGATTGCGGCCGCGCTCGGAGTATTTTTTCGCGCCCGCTAGATTGAGTTCTTGCGGCCGTAGATGCGCGCGGTCAGCGCCGTCTCCTGCCATTCCGGCGTCACGAAAACGTCTTCGAGCCCCTGCTCCTTGTAAATATCCAGGATGCGCGCGAGCGGGTAATTGTTCATCTGCATGGCCGGCGCGTTCCATGCGCGACGCTGCAACAGATTCATGGCTATGCGCCCGCCGGGCAGATGATGTTTCAGCGCATAGACGAGCGCGCGAGACGGCGGCAGCGTGCGTTCGAGCGAATAATGCAGGCAGGCGACGCCGCCCGGCGCGAGACGGGCGAGCATTTGCCGTGTCATGGCGAGCCCGCGCTCGACGGGAATGTGCTGCAACACAATGTAGCTGTGGACGAGATCGAAGGCGCCGGAAAGCTGCGAGAGACTGTCGTCGGAGAGAACGAAGGATGCGTTGCCGACGCCGGCCCGACTGCAATTTTCGCGGGCTTCCGCGATCATCGCCTCGGAAATGTCGACGCCGACGACCGCCTCGTAATGCGCGGCCAGCGGCAGCGCCAGGCGACCGACGCCGCTGCCGAAATCGACCGCGCGGCGGCAGGAAACATTGCCGTAGCGCGCGGCGATCTCGCGCATTGCGATCTCGATTTCGCGACGCCCGGTTGCGAAAAAACGTTCGCGATTTTCGGCAATGTTCTCAGCCTTGAATTCATCAAAGGAGACGACGCCGAAATAGGGATCCGTCTTTCCCCATTTGCGCCAGTCGCTGTCCGATACGAAAGACATTGGGCCTCCATCCGCCGATCTTGTAAAATCTTGCGTTGTCGCGGACGAATGTTCAATGAAAGCCTGTTCCGATAGATAACGTTAACCATCACGCCCGCCAAAACGGGCGAAGACGAACTGCGTTTCGCCATAGGCGCGGCGCTCGACGAGGTTCATGCCCGCCGGCAGTTCGATCTCGGCGCCGGCTGCTTCCTCGACGATCGCCAGCGCGCCCGCGTTCAGCCAGCCGCCGTCGACGAGCGCTGCAAGCGCGCGCGGCGCAAAGCCATGTCCATAGGGCGGATCGAGAAAGGCAAGATCGAATTTCTCACCCACCGGCGCCGCGCCCAGCCTGGTCGCATCGCGCCGGAAAATACGGGTGAGGCCGCCAAGACCGAGCGCCTCGACATTTTCGCGCAACAGCGCGCGCGCCTGCGCGCCATCGTCGACGAAAAGCGCGAAACGGGCGCCGCGCGAAACGGCTTCCAGACCAAGCGCGCCGGTGCCCGCGAAAAGGTCGATCACGCGCGCATTCTCCACCATGCCGTCATAGCCATGGGCGAGAATGTTGAAGACGGATTCGCGCAGGCGGTCGGACGTCGGACGGATCGCGCGCGTGACGGGCGCCTGCAACGCGCGTCCGCGAAACCTGCCGCCGACAATCCGCATCAATCTGTTTCGCGCGGCCGGCGGGGACCGCCGGAGCGCGGGCCGCCTCTGCCGGAACCGCTTCCGGGACCGCCCCGATTGGAGCCGCCTCTATTGGGGCCGTCGCGTGTCTGGCGCGGCTTGTCGCCGCCAAAACGACCACCGCTGGAGGTAGGGCGCGGCGGACGCGGGCCCTTGTCGCGCGCTTCGCCGCGCGCTTCGCCCTTGCCCCATTCTGTCTTGCCTGCGCCGCCCTCGCGCCTGGCGTATGGGCTGCCTGTGCGTTTACCCTGGGAACCGCGCGCGTCGGAACGGTCGTTGCGCGAAAAGCGGTCCGCGCCCTCGGCGCGGGGGGCGCGGCGCATCGGCCGGTCGCCGCCGCGCTCGGCCTTGAAGCGGCGGCCGTTGCGGCTTTCCTCGTCCGCCCTGGGGATTGCGGGAACCACGCGCTCGACCTTCACCGCCCTGCCCTTGCGGTCGGCGGTTTCGCCGCGCTCGATCTTTACGCGGTCATCCTTTTTCATCCGCTTGTCGCGTTCGACGCGCAAAGCCGAGACATGCTTGCGCGGCCCCGCCTTGGGCCGTTCGCGCTTGACTTCAGGCTCCTGGCGGTCGTCGCGCCGCCCGAATTTTTCACGTGAAAAACCTTCACGGTCCAAACGCCCGCGCTCGGGACGCCCGCGCTCCGCAATCCCGCGCTCCGGGCGCGCCTGCGAAAAACTCTCCCGCTCGCGAGAATGTTTGCGCTCCCGCCCCGGCGGCCTGCCCTCGTCCTCTTGCACGGCGGCATCGAAATCGGCGAGCGATTGCGCGATCAGGCTCGGGCCCAATTGTTCGCGCAGCACGCGCGTGCGCACCTCCTCGACCACGCCCTCGCCAAGCTCGCCAAGCTGGAACGGACCATAGGACACGCGGATCAGCCGGTTGACGTCGAGGCCGATCGAGCCGAGGACACGGCGCACCTCACGGTTCTTGCCTTCGCGCAGGCCGAGCGTGATCCAGACGTTGGCGCCCTGCGCGCGGTCGTATCTGGCCTCGATCGGCGCATATTGCACATCGTCCACCGTCACGCCCCTGGCGAGCGTGTCCAGCGCCGCCTGATCGGTCTCGCCATGCGCGCGCACGCGGTAGCGGCGCAGCCAGCCCGTCTGCGGCAGTTCCAGCGTGCGGGCAAGACCGCCGTCATTTGTCAGAAGCAACAGGCCTTCCGTGTTGATGTCGAGCCGGCCAACCGTCATCAGGCGCGGCAGATCGGGATAGCGCTCGGCGAGATAATCGAAAATCGTCCGGCGCCCCTCGGGGTCGCGGTCCGTCGTGACGAGACCGCGCGGCTTGTGGAACAAATAAAGCCGCGTCTTGTCGCGCGCCGCCATCGGGCGCCCGTCGATGGCGATCCTGTCGGCGGACGTGACGTTGAAAGCGGGACTGTCCAGCGTGCGGCCGTTGACGGACACCCTGCCCTGCGCAATCCATTCTTCGGCGGCGCGGCGCGAGCAGGCGCCGGCGCGCGCCATGGCCTTGGCGATCCGCTCTCCCTGAAAGGCTTTTGGCGCCGGGGTTTCGCGCCCGGGCGCGCCGGCCTTCGGCCCCTTGCGAGGGGAAAATGGCTTGTTAAATGCCTTGCCGGCGGGCTTGTCGAACGCCTTGCCGGCGGGCTTGCCGAATGCCTTGCCGGCGGGCTTGCCGAATGCCTTGCCGGCGGGCTTGCCGAATGCCTTGCCGGCGGGTTTGTTAAATGCCTTGCCAGCGCCCCTGGCGCCGGATTCTTTTTTGGCGCCGGGCTTGAAAGGCCGGCCGCCCTGGCGTTTGTCATTTTCGCTCATGGCGCCTGATAGCAGGTTGGACAGGCGCCTGATAGCAGGTTGGACGGCTGATGGCACAGGAAAAGCAAGACCCGATGACGGTCGCCTTCGCTGCGGCGCGCGCTGCGGGGGAGGCCGGCGAGACGCCGGTCGGCGCAGCCATCGCCTGCGAAGGCCGGGTGATCGCGGCCGCCGGAAACCGTGTGATAACAGATCGCGACCCCACCGCGCACGCCGAAATTCTCGTCATCCGGCAGGCGGCCGCCCTGCTCGGCTCGGAGCGGCTGACGGGGTGCGACCTCTATGTGACGCTGGAGCCCTGCGCCATGTGCGCGGGCGCAATATCGTTCGCCCGCATTCGCCGGCTCTATTGGGCGGCGGGCGACATCAAGGGCGGCGCGGTCGAACACGGGCCGCGATTTTTTGCGCAACCCACCTGCCATCACGCGCCCGATCTCTACGGCGGCATAAGGGAAAGCGAGGCGGCCGAAATGCTGCGCGCCTTTTTTCGCGCGCGCAGATAGAACCTTGCCGGCCAACGCACAGAACGCGCTCGCGCGACCTGCCGTTTCATGCCAAAAGATGCGCCCGGCAAGGATGGCGCATGGTTGACGCTCCCGGTTTTGAACCTCACGAATTGCGGGCCAATGCGCTTGCGGAAATTCACGCGCGCCCGTTTCCGCCCGTCCAGACGCCAAGCCGTATCCTGCATTTCGCCTTCACGACCGACGCCGCCGGGAGCGCAAACGCGATCGAGGCGCTCGTAAAACTCGCGGTTGCGCGCGGGCTGGCCCCGCCGGACCCGCAAGCCAAGCAGATCAGGCTTGATTTTGCGCCGGCGCGCCTCACCTTCGAGCGGCATGGCGAATTTGTCGCCTATAGCTGGAATTTTCCGGGCGGCAAGGCGCCGTTCCGGCCCGCCGCCGACGATCTGCAAGACGTGATGCGGCTTTTGCCGCAGCCGGGGCCGCTTCTGGTCGCCGCCGACCTGCATCTGATCGGCGCGGCCGAGGCGCCGAAAGATTTCAACGCCCTGTTCGCCGCGCCTGCCGTGGCGGCCGCCTCCATCGAGGAGGGGCGCGCCGTCGTCGCCAGCGATTTCATGGCCGACGCCCATGGCTTCGTACGCATTCTCGTCGTCAGCCACAGCCTGTCGCCCGCCAGCGCCGGCGCACTTGCGCAAAGGCTGCTGGAAATAGAGACCTATCGCATGCTGGCGCTGCTCGGCCTGCCGGCGGCCCAGCGCCTGTCGCCGGCGATCGGCGCGATCGAGGAAGCGCTGCCGGCGCTCCTGGCGTCGATGGAGCGCGAGCGCGGTCTTGTGGCCGACCGGACGCTGCTCGACCGGCTGACGGCGCTGGCGACGCAACTGGAGACCGGCTCGTCGGAAAGCCTGTTCCGGCTTGGCGCGACGCGCGCCTATAACGAACTGGTGCGCGCGCGGCTCGATTCGATCCGCGAGACGCGCATCCCCCATCACTCGACCTTCGCGTCCTTCCTCTCGCGGCGGCTGACGCCGGCCATCCGCACCTGCGCGGCCGTCGAACAAAGGCAGGCGAGCCTTTCCGACAAGATCGCGCGCGTCGCCCAGCTCCTGCGGACGCGCGTCGATATCGAACTGGAAAGCCAGAACGCCGATCAGGTGCGCCAGATGTCGGAGCGCATCCGCCTGCAATTGCGGATGCAGCAGACGGTGGAGGGCCTGTCGGTCGCCGCCATCACCTATTATGTGTCGAGCGTTCTGCACCTTCTGCTCGAAGGCGCGCATGCCGCAGGCGTCCATGTCGATGCAACGCTCGCCACCGGGGCGGCCGTTCCCTTCGTTTTCGCAGGCGTCGCCTATGTCGTCTGGCGCATTCGCCACGCACACAAGGAGTGATCGCTTCAATCGCCGCTTCCGGCGAGTTGACCGGCGTCGTATCGGCTTTACATTTCGCATCCAAATTCGCCTGCGAAAACGCAAGACAGATTCACGAGGGGACAGGATGATGGCTATCGACGGAAACCTCGCCGGCAAGGCGTTCGGTTTGACGCTGATGGGCGCATGCGCGCTTGGCGGACTGCCGGCGCGGGCGGCCGATCTCTCGCCGATCAAGACGATTGTCGTCATCTACGCCGAGAACCGCAGCTTCGATCATCTCTATGGGCTCTTTCCCGGCGCCGACGGCATAGCCAACGCCAAACCGGAAGATTATCTGCAACGCGACCACGACGGGTCGATCCTGCCTTACCTGCGCGTATGGAACGCCAAGGGCGAGCCCAATCCCGATTATCCGGAAATGCCCAACAAGCCGTTCCGCATCGACGCGCCGCCGGTCAACAAGACCGCCTCCGAAGTGCTCCTGAGCCCGATCCACGCCTATTACCACAATATCGAGCAGATCGACGGCGGCAAGAACGACATGTTCGCGGCCATGTCGACCGTCGGCGGCTATACGATGGGCTATTTCGACGGCGCGCAGATGAAGATGTGGAAATGGGCGCAGGATTACACGCTCGCCGACAATTTCTTCATGGGCGCCTTCGGCGGCTCCTATCTCAACCACCAGTACCTGATCTGCCTGTGTGCGCCCGAATTCAAGGACGCGCCCGATTTCATGCGCGCCGTGCTCGACGAGAACGGCAAGCTGAAGAAAAAACCGGATTCGCCGTCGGCCAAAGACGGCGCGGTCAAGACCTTCACCGCCGGCCTTGGCGGCCAGGTGACGCCGGACGGCTATTCCGTCAACACGACGCAGCCGCCCTACCAGCCGAGCGGCATCGCGCCGGCCGAAGGCGGCCCGCTCGATGCGGCCGATCCCAAGGGCAGCCAGCGCATCGGCCTGCCGTTGCCGCCCTCGAAGATGAAGACCATCGGCGATACGCTCTCCGACAAGGGCGTGACATGGGCCTGGTATGCGGACGGATGGAACGAGGCGCTGAAGGACGGCATGCGCCCGCACGGCGAAAAACGCGCGGTGATTTACACGCGCACGGACGGGGCGCTGAACTTTCAGCCGCATCACCAGCCCTTCAATTATTACGCGCGCTTTGCGCCGGGTACGAAGGATCGCGAAATCCATCTGAAGGACGGCGCGGATTTCGAGAAAGCGATAGCCGAAGGCAAGCTGCCGCAAGTCAGCTTCTACAAGCCTGTCGGCAAGCGCAACGAGCACCCCGCCTATACCGATATCCTGACGGGCGATGCGCATATCGCCGACCTCGTGGACAGGCTGTCGAAATCGCCGCAATGGAACAACATGGTCGTCATCGTCACCTATGACGAGAACGGCGGTTTCTGGGATCACGCCAAACGCGAACGCGGCCCCGGCTGGAGCGACCGCTGGGGACCGGGCTCGCGCATTCCCGCCATCGTCATCTCGCCCTTCGCCAAGCGCGGTCATGTCGACCACACGCCCTACGACACGAGTTCGATCGTCAAGCTCATCACCGCGCGGTTCGGACTGGAGCCGCTGGCGGGCGGGCGCGAAAAGGTCGGCGATCTCACGGGCGCGCTGAACCTGCCGTGACAAGCCTGGCGATCGAAATCCCTGGCTGGATCGCCGCGCCGCTTCGACAAAACCGCCTTGGATGAATCTTCTCGGGAGAATCTTCTCGGGCGGTTTTGTCCGCGCGCCTTACGATGACGGCGCGTCCCTCAACGCCGGCCGAACAATTTCTCGATGTCTGAAAGCTTCAGTTCGACATAAGTGGGGCGGCCGT
>JBKDZW010000141.1:0-17376 GCA_047971685.1 Rhodoblastus sp. | reverse complement strand
TCGACCCGGCGTATGCGCGGGCCTAAGCTGGCGCCAGAAAACAGAAAATTTCAGGAGAGGCCGATGTCCGAGGAAGCCCGCTATCTCGACAATTTGCGCGCGCTCTGGCGCAGAAACTGGCCCGCAGACATTCCGCAGGCGCCGGTCTATCCCTGCGGCGAGCGTCCGCTCACCGAATATCTGCGCGAATGGGCGCAGCGTACGCCGGACAAGGCCTCCCTGATTTATTACGGGCGCGAGGTGACGTTTGCCGAGCTCGACCGGCTCTCGGACGCTTTCGCCGCATGGCTGCACGCCCACGGCGTGCGCAAGGGCGATGCGGTCGCCGTGTTCATGTCGAACTGCCCGCAATTCCACATCGCCTTTTTCGGCATTCTCAAGATCGGCGCGATCCATGTGCCCGTGAACCCGCTCTTCAAGGGCCACGAACTGATCTACGAACTGAACGACACCGGCGCCAGGATCGTCGTCGCGCTCGACACGCTGTATCCGCTCGTCGCCGAGACGCAGGGCGAAACCGGCATAGAGACCGTGCTCGTCACCTCCATGGGCGCCATGCTGCCGCAGACGCCGACCATTCCGCTGCCGACAGGTCTCGACGCAGCGCCGGCGCCCTGTCCCGGCGCGATTGATTTTCTGGGCGCGATCGCGGCCGTCAAATCGAAACCGCCAGAGGTCGAGGTCGGCCTCGACGATGTCGCAGCGCTCAATTACACGGGCGGCACGACCGGAATGCCCAAAGGCTGCGTGCATACCCAGCGCGACATGATCTACACGGCGGCCACCGCCTGCTGCACCAGCATCGCTCTCAAGCCCGGCGACGTCGGGATCAATTTCTATCCCGTTTTCTGGATCGCCGGCGAAGACATGGGCGTCATCTTCCCGATCTTTTCGGGCGCGACCTACGTTCTGCTCGCGCGCTGGGATGCGGTCGCATTCATGACCGCCGTGCAGCGCTATCGCGTGACTGTTGCGAGCCTGCTCGTCGATAACGCCGTCGAAATCATGGAACATTCGCGCGTAAACGAGTTCGACCTGCATTCGCTGGAGCAGGTGCGCTGCTCCTCCTTTGTCAAGAAGCTCAACATTCCCTATCGCGAGCGCTGGCGCGCGCTGACCGGCGCCACAATGACCGAAGCCGCATGGGGCATGACGGAGACCCATACCTGCGACACCTTCACCACGGGGATGCAGGACGACGATGCGGATCTGAAATCGCAGCCGATCTTCGTGGGGCTGCCCGTGCCCGGCACGGAGTTCAAGATCTGCGATTTCGAGACCGGCGCGCTCAAGCCGCTGGACGAGGAGGGCGAGCTTTGCGTGCGTTCGCCCTCGCTTCTGAAAAGCTACTGGAACAAGCCGGACGCCACCGCCGAGGGGCTGCGCGCGGGCTGGCTGCATACCGGCGACATCGGACTGGTCGATGCGCAGGGCTTCATTCATTTTCTCGGACGGCGCAAGGAAATGCTGAAGGTGAAGGGTATGAGCGTCTTTCCCGCCGAGATCGAGGCCATGCTCGGCCAGCACCCGGCCATTGTCGGCTCGGGCGTCATCGGCCGGCCGGACGCCGAGCGCGGACAGGTTCCCGTCGCCTTCGTGCTGATCCACGAGGCGATGCGCGAAAAAACCAGCGCGGAGGAAATCGCCGCCTGGTGCAAGAAGAACATGGCGGTCTACAAGGTTCCGGAAGTGCGCGTCGCCAGCGAATTGCCGATGACGGCGACCGGCAAGGTCAAGAAGGAAGAACTCGCCAAGTTATTGTGAGCCCAAGCTGTTGTGAGCAAGGCTTCATGCGCCGCCATCAAGCGGCGGCGCGCTTATACTGCGCTCATGCCGCGCTGTCGTCGACGACGATTTCGTCGCCGATCACGCCGGAACTGACGAGCCGGTCGATTTCCCGATCCTGCATGCCAAGCAATTCGCCGAGGACGACGCGATTGTATTCGCCCAGGGTCGGCGCCGGCCTGCGCACGGGATAAGGCGCGGATCGTTCGCGCACGGCGGGCGCGGGCTGCGCATGGCGCCCGATATAGGCGCGCTCCGCCCACAGCCAGAAATCGCGCGCGCGCAGATGCGGGTCGTCCAGAAGGTCGAGCGGCCTGCGCAGGACGCCGGCGGCGACACCCGTCTCCTGCAAGGCGCGCATCGCGTTATCAGGCGTTTTCGCGTGCGCCCATGCCGCGACCGCCGCATCGATCTCCTGCTCCGCCGCCATTCGCGCCGCACGGTCGGCAAGACGCGCCAGATCGGGGCGGCCGATCAGGGCCGCGAGCGCCGGCCATGCGGCGTCGTTTTCGAGCGCAAGCGAAATCCAGGCGTCTTCGCCGGCGCATGGATAGACGCCGCTCGGCGCATGGTCGGGATGGCGCGCAATCGAGCGCTGCGGCGCAACCCCGTCCGCCGAATGAGCGAGCATGGCGGGACCGACCATCTGCATCATGCATTCGACCTGCGAGAGGTCGATGTGTTGCCCCTCGCCGGTGCGCCGCGCATGCAGAAGCGCCGCCATCAGCGCGGCCATGCCGGCAAGGCCGCCGATGGGATCGCCATAGGCGGGATGGCCCATGACCGGCGGGTCGCCCGGCCGGCCCAGCAATTGCGGCAGGCCGGACGCCTGCTCCAGCGTGGAGCCGTAGGCGCGGCAATCGCGCCATGGGCTCGAGGCGCCGAAGGCCGACATGGACAAGGTGACGAGCTTTGGATTTTTCTCGCGCAATAACGCAGGCGCAAGGCCGAGTTTCGGCAAAACCTCGACCGAATAATTCTCGACGACCGCATCGCATCTGGCGGCAAGCGCCATCGCGAGCCGCACGCCGTCGGGCCGCGTGAGATCTATGGCGATGCCGCGCTTGTTGCGGTTCATGACCGCGAACCGCCCGGTCTTCTCGTAGAGTTTTTCGCGCAACACGACGGGGCGCCGATCGACGCCGCGCCACCAGTCGGGATAGGAGCAGCCCTCGATCTTCACGACATCGGCGCCGAGATCGGCAAGGGTTCGCGCGCAAAGCGGACCGGCCCAGCCCATCGTGAAGTCGAGAATGCGAAAGCCCGCCAGCGGCAGCGCGCGCCTTGCCTGCGCCGCTGGCGCTGGCGGCGTCGCGTAATGCGGCGCGTCTTTTCGCGTACGCCACACCGGCGCGGAATATTCCCTTGCAAGTTCGGCTTGCGTTGCGGGCGGCGTGGCGACGAGCCGCAGGGGAGAAGCCGGCGCGTGAATAATTCTGGCGCCGTCGGCGATTGAAACAATGGCGCCGCGTGCGACAAATTCCGGCGTCGCGGCTATGTCTTCGACCTGCGGCACGACGACGATCGGCAATCTGCGTTTCAGGCCCTCCCGAAACCAGTGCGCGGCGGGGCGCCCGGCAAGGCGGGGCGCAAATTGCGCCTCCAGTTCGTCGGCATGCGGCAGGCGCTCCAGGCCGGTGACGAAATCGGCGGGCGCGCCCAATTGCGGCAAGTCCAGCATGTCGCAGAAACCGCGCCATTGCGCCGGCGTCACCATGGTCGCGCCAATCCAGCCGTCGCTTGCGCGATAGACGCCGAGCGGGTAGGTCGGCGCGAAACGGCCAAGCCCTTCGCGCGTTTGCGCCTTGCCGGAGGCTGCGGCTTCGGCCACCTGATATTCGGCGAGCGTGACGCAGGCTTCATGCACGCTCGTCTCGAAGCGGCGCCCGCCATCGCGCGCGCGCGCGATCAGACCGGCGCAGGCGGCGATGAAAGCCCACAATCCCCCCGCATATCCCGCCTGAAAATCAGGCGCCATCATCGGCGGCCCCTCTTTCGGCCCGACCAGTTGCGCAAGGCCGGCAAGCGCGCGCACCGTGGCGTCGCTTGCCAGATAATCGCGGTAGGGACCGCTGGCGCCAAACCAGCTCGCATCGATCACGATCAGTTTTTGCGCGTATTTCTCGGTCCCGGCCGGCGTGGGCGCATCGCCGAGAATCAGAACGTCGCACTCGCGCAGAAGCGCATCCAGATCGGCCTCGCGCGCCAAACCAAAACGCTTGCCGAAATTCAGAAAGGCGAAAGCCGCGCTTTGCGGGTTTTGAGCGTCGCCATAAAGCGGCGCCGCCTTGCGCAAGGGATCGCCGCTATCTGGCTCCAGTTTGAGAACGTCCGCGCCGAAATCTGCAAAGAGCCGTGCGCACCAGGACGCAGCCGCGAGCGAACCCAATTCGAGGACGCGAAGCCCCGATAGCCCCATGTCTCCTCCTTGCGCCTGCGCGCGAGGTTTTGTGCTGGCTTC
The DNA here is from genome assembly GCA_047971685.1 of Rhodoblastus sp. Taxonomy (GTDB): domain Bacteria; phylum Pseudomonadota; class Alphaproteobacteria; order Rhizobiales; family Beijerinckiaceae; genus JAJXWB01. The sequence goes on along the minus strand of JBKDZW010000141.1, from coordinate 13,130 downwards.
AAGACCAAGCATGCATGTGCCAAGCATGCATTGTGCAAAGCATGGCGACGGCGACCGGCGCCGGCAAGGCAAATCGGCGTTTGCGCGTTCATAGCCCGCATGTCGTTTGCGCACGGCTCGATCTTTTCTGCGATGTCTTTGCAGCGACGTCTGCGGGCCGATTGCGTCTCGCGCCCGCGCTGCGCGTCAACCTGGCGCCAATTGCGTCATGAGACGGCGTGCCGCCGCTACGGCGGCGAGACGCCGGTAATTGGCGGCGACCAATGTCGTGCGCATGGGAGGCGCCTGTTGCATGATGAGTTTCTCGACAGCGCCGAGCGTTTCCTCGTCGACGGGGCGGCCAAGCAGCCCCTGCGCGCCATCGAGCAGGAACGGTCGCGGGCTAAGCCCCGTCAGCGCGATGCGCAGCGCGGCGAGCGCGCCGCCTTCCATACGCATGACGACAGCGACGCCGGCAAGCGGATAGTCGAGCGTGCCGCGCGCGCGCAGTTTGCTATATGCGGAAGGGCCGATACGCGCAGGCAGATAAATCGTTGTCACGATTTCGTCAGGCTCGAGTTTGAGATGGGCGCGCCCGTCCTCCGCATAGAGATCGGACAGCGCAATACGTCGCGCGCCGCGCGCGGATTCGGTCTCAACCTGCGCATCGATCGCGATCAGCGCCGGCGCGAGATCGCCGCTGTAAGCGGCGTGACAGCGCGTTTCGTTTGGCGCGGCATGACAGATTTCTCCGCTGTTCTTCAGGCAATCGGCATTCGACATGCGCCAGGTTTCGCTCTGGTCGAAATGAATGCAGCGTGTGTCGAGACAGAGATTGCCGCCGAGCGTGGCGACGTTGCGATGCGCGGGCGCGGCGACCGAGGCGGCGGCCTGCGCGAGCGCGGGGTAATTTTCCGCGAGAATACGATCCTGCGCGATCCGGGCGATGCTGACGCCTGAGCCGATGATCGCGCTGTCCTCCCCGAAGACCATCGTCTTCAATGATTCAATGGTGGTGAGATCGATCAGCTTGCACAGCTTGGCTTCGCCGTAACGCAAGTGAATCAGCAGGTCCGTGCCGCCAGCCAGAAAGCGGCTGTCGGGATCGGCAATTCTGGCTTCAATTGCGGCGGCGACGCTCGTCGGCCGGTTCAGCAGCCATTTGTTATGCAGCGAGACGGTCATGGGCAGGGCCGGCTTTCGTTCCACCCGCGCCGCCTTGCAGCGGCGCGTATTGCAACCAAACAACCGCCCTGCCGCGGTAAAACTTCAACGCGCTACCGTCAGACACATAAACATGCTTATGTGTTTAATGCACGAAGAATATGCGATTCGGAAAGATCCGCACGGGCGCGGACGACGGCGTATGCAAGGACGCATGCAATGACGCATGTACGGCGCATGCAAGGATGCATGTATGACGACGGCGGTTTGCATGGATATCGGGAATGGAGCGCCGGGGATTGGCGCCTGAGTGGTACCGCCACCCCGGCTCGAACGGGGGACCTCTAGATCCACAATCTAGCGCTCTAACCAACTGAGCTATGGCGGCACATGCTGCGGCTTGCGCGCCGCGCTTCATAAAAGACGCGCGCCGGGATTGCAAGAAGCGCGTTCTTTGCGCCGTTCTTCGAGGGGCGCTTTGCCTCCTTAAACGCAAAACGCCGCCCGGTCGGGCGGCGCAGTGTTCAAAAGCGGGAAATTACTTTGCCTGCGCTTTCTTGATCTGGGCCTGGATCGGCGCGCCCGCGTCCGTCGCCGCCTTCTTGGCGAGTTCGGCGAATTCCTTGGCCTGCGCGATGGCGGCCTCGGATTGCGTGCGGATGAACTGGCCGTGCATGGTCACGGCTTCGGCAATCGTCTTGACGCCAGCCAGCGCCTTCAAATGGTCGAAGGTGGAATTGGCGTTGATCCTGGCGACTTCCAGCGCCTTGGCGGCGAGTTCGGCGGCGCCCTTGGAGGAAGCGGCCAGGCTCGCCTCGATGGTGTGCGTGGCGTCTTCGCCGGCTTCCTTCATGCGATCGAAAGCCTCGCGCCCCTGCTGGATGGTCTTGGAAGCGGCGTTGCGCAGGTTTTCCTGCGCCTCGGACATGTCCATGACCGGGGCGGCGGCCTTTTGCGCGACAGGCTTGGCGGCAGGCGCAGGCGCCTTGGCAGGGGCAGGCGCGGGCTTGGCGGCAGGCGCCTTGGCGGCGACAGGCGCGGGTTTGGCGGCAGGCGCAGGCGCCTTGGCAGGGACGGAAGTCTTGGTAGGGGCGGCAGGCGCCTTGGCGGGGACAGCGGGCTTGCGGACGGCCATGTTTCAAACTCCGGATAGAATGACTGGATTGAGAAGACGTATTCGGCAAACCTGAGGGAGCGATCCCTCAGGAGGTCTTGGTCATCAGGAGACCTTGGGCGTGACGGCCTTCTGAACGGCTGCGCCAAATTCCTTCGCCTGATCCTGAAGCGTGGAAAGCTGCGCCTTCAGATATTCGTTCTGAAGTTGCAGGACTTCCTGAAGATCCTTGGCATGGACCAGTTTCTGCGCATGGTCGAAGGCGGCCTTCACATTGGTTTCGGCATAGGAGACAGCCTTTGCGCCAACGTCCTTGACGCCGGGCGCCATGGCGAACGAACTGGTCTCGGCCGTAGAGACGGCCTTCTGGGCTGCGCCGATGAACCCCTCGAAAGCCTTGCGGGCCTGCTCCACGCTCTTTTCGGCAAAATCGCGCATTTCAGCAGGAATCTCATAAGGAACCTGAGCCATTGCATCCTCCAGCGACAGCGTTTCCTGTAGAGAAGCGATTTTCTGCTTCTCCGCCCGTAACGCAAGCAGGTTAACATAATTTTGTTGCAATGCAACAATTTTGTGCAGCGCACACGTCGTTCATCATTAACCCATCAAAACCCGTACATTTTTCGTGCGCGCGTAGACCCTGAGGCGGCGCGACGTTAAGACTCCGTTAAGTCTGGTAAGTTTGGCGCGCCGGTGTGCGCCGTCATGTATTGCGTATCATGGTGGGCGTGGCGATGAACGAGCCTGAATTCGGCCCGGAAGCGACGAGAGAACATGTCGAGGCGGCGCTCGCCGACCCCGCTCTGGCGTCTTTGTGCCTGACGGGCGCGCCCGTTGTGGTGATCGCCGGCTCGCCCGGCCGCGTCGTCTATGCGAGCGCGGCGGCGCAATTGCTGTTTGCGGGCGACCTGCCCCATATCGGGCGGCGCCTGCTGCTCGGCGGAGAGCCCGGCGCGCGCCGGCTGGCGGCCCTGTCGCAAACGCTCTTGCCGGGCGCTGCGCCACGTCTCGAACGTTTGCGGTTCTTCTTCGGCCCGGTCGCCGACACCGTCACCATTCTGTGCCGCCGCGTCGCCGTCGCAAAGGGCGAAACCCTGTTTGCGCTTGCCGTGCTCGGCGTTCGCGCGCCGCAAGCCGAAACGCGCCGCGTGGACGATACATCCCCCGCGCCGCCGGCCGCCCCGCAATTAAAGATCGCCTCGGCCGCCGACGCCGGCGCCGCAGCGGCTTCCCCGCACCCCCCCCATATCGACGCGCCCCGCGACATCGGCGCGCCGCCCCCGGGGCGCGCCGCGCGATTTGCCTGGCGCACGGACGGCGACCATGTCGTGACCGCGCTGTCGCCCGTGCTGGCGGCTGAAATCGGCGCCGAAAACGCCGATATTCTCGGCCGGTCCTTCGTCGATCTCGCACGGGACATGAACCTCGACACGGATGGCGCCCTGGCGGGCGCCCTGGCTGCGCGCGACACATTCGCGGGCGTCGAGACCTTGTGGCCGGCAGGCCCCGGCCTGCGGGCGCACATCACGCTCGGCGCGGCGCCGGCGCTCGACGCCGACAATCGCTTCGACGGTTTTCGCGGCTATGGCGTCGTGCGGCCCGACCGCATCGCTGCGCCCGAAAGTCCGGACGGCCGCGACGGACTATCGCCCAATGCCGCAACGCCTGCCGGCGTTGCTGTACCCGATGCCGCAACGCCGGCAGGCGTTGCTGTGGCGGACATGGCGCCTTGCGCGACGTCCCGGGAAAGTCCCGATTTCCGCGTCGCGCCGCCCCCCTCGTATGTGCAGGCCAACGACGATTGCGTTGCGCAGGACGAACACAAAACCGACGCCCGTCTCGATTTGCAAAACGCCGATCTACAAGACGACGACTTGCAGAGCGACGACTTGCAGAGCGATGCAGGCATCGAGCAGACGGCTGCGGGCCTGGAACGGGCGGCCGCCGCCGACGATAAGGCCGTTGCGCCAAATCCGGTTGCGGATTTTCTTGCCATAACGGATGCCGGCGAACCGGCGCCCGAACTCGACGCATCGCAAGAGGCCGAGGCGTCAGACCGTGAAATTCAGGACGACGCATTGCGCGACGAATACGAATTGCAAGACAATTCGGAGCTGCAAGACAATTCGGAGCTGCAAGACAGTTCCGAACCGCAAGACAATTCGGAGTTGCAGGACGACGATGCGCCCTCAGGCAGCGCTGTGAAAAGCGACGCCAAGGCGCCTGCGCGGACGCCTCCGGACGCTCCTGCGCACACGCCGCCCGCCGGCAATATCGTTCCCTTGCGCGCTCAATTGCCGGCGCGCTTCGCCGAGCCGCCGCATCGCGCGCCTGCGCCGGAACTCTCGCCGGGCGAAAAATCCGCCTTCGAGGAAATCGCCCGTACGCTTGGCGGCGAAACCGGCGGCGGCGAACAGCAGGGGCCGGCGGCGCTGAGCCTGACCGCCAGCAAACGGGCGCGCGATCTCATCGATCTCGTTTCGCGGTTCGGCAGGTCCGACCAATCATCCGAAGACCTCAAGCCGAAATCCGGGAACGGGAACAAGAGCGGCTACAGGTTCGAGGCCCGCTCCACCCCGCTCGGCGCCGTTTCCGGAGACGCTGCGCCGGAACGCGCGGACGACGCGCGAGCCGACAACCAGCGCGCGCGCGACGCCGGCGCCGTGCTCGACCGACTGCCCGTGGGCGTTGTCGTCAGCCGTTTCAACGTGCCGATCTACGTCAATCGCACATTGCTCGATCTGCTCGATTATTCCGACGTCGACGCCTTCCACGTCGCCGGCGGTCTCGACCGGCTGTTTCACGGACGCTCGCCCGACAACGGGACCGCGCAAGTGGAGACGCGCGAGGGCGAGATCATTGCAGTCGATGCGCGCGTGCAGGCGGTCGATTGGGAGGGCCAGCCCGCCACGCTCGTGTCCTTGCGCCGCGCCCGGGAAAACGGCGAGGCGGCCAAAGCCAAGGCGCTCGAACTCGACCTGCGCCAGCGCGACGCCGAGGCGCGCGAATTGCACGCAATTCTCGATACGGCGACAGATGGCGTCGCCGTGCTGGACGCCGATGGGCGCATTCTCTCGCTCAATCGTTCGGGCGAGGCCTTGTTCGGCTTCGATCAGAACGAGGTGGCCGGCGAACCCTTCTCCATTCTGGTCGATCCGGAAAGCCATGAGGCGGTCGACGCCTATTTCGAGGGCGTGAAATCGGGCGGCGTGCAAAGCGTGCTCAACGACGGCCGCGAGATTTCCGCACGCGCAAGACAGGGCGGCGTCATTCCGGTGTTCGTCACGTTCGGGCGCCTGGGCAGCGGGACGACGCCGAAATTCTGCGCCGTGCTGCGCGACCTCACCGCCTGGAAGAAGGTCGAGCGCGAACTGGGCGATGCGCGCCAGGAGGCCGAACGCGCCAGCGCGCTGAAATCGGATTTCCTCGCCAAGGTCAGCCACGAAATCCGCACGCCGCTCAACGCCATCCTGGGCTTTGCCGAAGTCATCATGGACGAGCGTTTCGGGCCTGTCGGCAACGAGCGCTACCGCGACTACATGCGCGACATCCACAAATCGGGCGAGCATGTGCTGAGCCTGGTCAACGATCTGCTCGATCTCTCCAAGATCGAGGCGGGCAAGGTCGATCTCACCTTCTCGAGCGTCGACATCAACGCCATCGTCGCCGAATGCGTGTCGATCATGCAGCCGCAGGCCAATCGCGACCGTGTCGTGGTGCGTCTCTCGCTCGCGCCCAATCTGCCCAATATCGTCGCCGACGAACGCTCGATGCGCCAGATCGTGCTCAATCTCCTGTCGAACGCCGTCAAGTTCAACGAGCCCGGCGGGCAGGCGATCGTTTCGACGGCGCTGACCGACGCCGGCCATGCCGTTGTGCGCATCAAGGATACGGGCGTGGGCATGAACGATGGCGAACTGGAAACCGCGCTCGAACCCTTCCGCCAGATTTCCACGGCGCGCAAGAACGAAGGCACGGGTCTCGGCCTGCCCCTGACCAAGGCGCTGGTGGAGGCCAATCGCGCCTCGTTCACGATCCGCAGCCGCAAGGGCGAGGGCACCATGGTCGAAGTGACCTTCCCGCCGACGCGCGTGCTGGCGGAATAGATTTCGCGTCGCCGGCTGCGCGATCGCCGGCCTTGCGGCGCGGCCAGTCCCGCCAGAAAGTTGCAGGCTTTTGCGGGATATGCTCTGGAGCAATTCCAGCAAAAGCGGATACCGGTTTTGCGTCCAAAATTGCGGAAAATCAAATAGTTAGAGCGTTGCAGCGATTCAATGAAAAGCGGAAACGCTCTAGCCGCCCCGCCCCGCCCGGTCGCGTGCGTTGCGGCCGACGAGCGGGGCGAACGAATTGAGTTTTTCCTGTGCCGCGCGTGCAACCAGACCGCGCTTGATGCGCCCGACCAGACCTGCGCCCTCGAATACGAGCGCCGAATAAATTTGCAGCAAACTCGCGCCCGCCTCGATCTTGGCGAAAGCCGTTTCCGCGGAATCGATCCCGCCGACGCCGATGATGGGAAACCGCCCCTCCACACGCAAAAAAGTCTGCGCCAGCATGTGCGTCGAAAGGTCGAACAGCGGGCGTCCGGAGAGACCGCCTGCTTCTTTCGCATTGCCGTCGCGCAAGGTTTCGGGGCGCGAGATCGTCGTGTTGGAGACGATCATTCCGTCGACGCCGCGATCGCGCGCGATGCGAACAATGTCGTCGAGATTTTCGAGCGCCAGATCGGGCGCGATCTTGAGCAGCAGCGGTTTTCGCACGGCCGCCTCGTCGCGCGCAGCCAGCGCGCGCGCGAGAAGGTCGTCGAGTTGGGCGGCTTGCTGGAGGTCGCGCAGGCCCGGCGTATTGGGCGAGGAAATATTGATCGTGAAATAGGAGGCGGTATCGGTGAAATTTTTCACGCCCGCGACATAATCGGCGATGCGGTCTGCGGCTTCCTTGTTGGCGCCGACATTGACGCCGACGATCCCCTTGCGGCCGCTGCGGGCGCGCAGGCGGCGCGCTACCGCGTCCGCGCCGGCGCCGTTGAAGCCGAAGCGATTGATCACGCCCTTGTCGGCGGCCAGCCGGAACAGGCGTGGTCTCGGATTTCCGGGCTGGGGCAGCGGCGTGACCGTGCCGACCTCGACAAAGCCGAAGCCAAGCGCAAGCAAGGCGTCGGGAACCTCGCCATTCTTGTCGAAACCGGCCGCCATGCCCACGGGATTGGGAAATTTCAACCCGAAGGCCTCGACCGCCAGACGCGGATCGTCGGCCGCGGAGTTCGGAATCGGCGCGATTTTCAATGCGGCGACGGTGGCGGCATGGGCGTTTTCGGCGTCGAGCGCCAGCAGCACGGGGCGCGCCAGAGAATCGAAAAGGCCGATCATGGCAGCAGTCCCGTGAAATCGTGCCCGCCGTCTTTTTCAGGCAGGCGATGCACGCCAAGCGCGGCGCCTGGATCGAGCGGCCCGTAGAGATGCGGAAACAAGGCGCCGCCGCGCGACGGCTCCCACACCAGTTTTTCGCCGAAGCCCCCGGAATCGCAGGCGATCAGAAGCAGATCCCTCTGTCCCGCGAAATGTCTGGCCGCCGTTTCCTCGACCTGCGTTGCGGTCGAGAAATGGATGAAGCCGTCGGCAAGATCGACCGGCGCGCCGACAAAGACGCCCAATTCCTCAGCCGCGCGCCAGGCCGCTTGCGGCACGATTTTGTAGATGATCGTCATGGCCGCCCTCTATGGCGCGGGAAGCCCGGGAGGTCGAGAGGCAAGCGGACGGAAACGGTGGCGTTAAATGGGTGTAAATTGACAAAACTAGGCGAAAATGCCGAAATATCTGTGAAATAGGGGTTGTATCGTGAAACAACCCGTATAAAAGGACATATATCCTATCATTGCCTCCTGTTCATGTCTGGAGACGCCAATGCTTAGTCATAATCAGGTCTGGACCGCCATCGACCAGCTTGCCCAGCGCTTTGGCATGACCCCCTCGGGACTTGCCAGAAAGGCGGGTCTCGACCCCACCACATTCAACAAATCCAAGCGCGTTTCGCCCGATGGCCGGCTGCGCTGGCCTTCGACGGAATCGCTTGCCAAAATTCTCGAGGCGACCGGCGCGAGCGTCGATCTCTTTATGTCGTTGCTTGGCCCCGGCGCGCCCGCCCATCGCCGTCCGCTGCCGCTGATAGGTCTCGCGCAGGCCGGCGATGGCGGCTTTTTCGACGATGGCGGTTTTCCCGCAGGCGCGGGCTGGGACGAGATCGAATTTCCCGCTGTCGCCGATCCCAACGCCTATGCGCTGGAAATATCGGGTGATTCCATGACGCCCGCCTATCGCGACGGCGATATTGTCATCGTCTCGCCCGGCGCGCCGGTCCGGCGTGGCGACCGCGTGGTCGCCAAGACGACTTCGGGCGAGGTTCTGGCGAAGGAATTGCGTCGCCAGACCGCCAGGACGGTGGAATTGCGCTCGCTCAATCCCGCTCATCCCGATCGCGTCATCCCGCTCGTCGAATTGAGCTGGCTTGCCCGCATCGTCTGGTCGAGCCAGTAAGCGCCGGCGGCGCGCTTTTGCCGCCTATCCGGCCGCGTAATTGGAAACCTCGACCAGATTTCGATCGGGATCGCGGAAATAGACCGACATGATCGGCCCCGCAGCCCCGGTGCGCGCGACGGGGCCTTCCTCGATCGCGACGTCTTTTTCCCGCAAATGCGCGATCACGGCGTCGAGCGGCGTCGAAGCGATCAGGCAGAGATCGGCCGAGCCCGGCGTCGGGCGCGCGGCCTTGGGCAGAAATTCCCGTCCTGCTTGGTGCAGATTGAATTTTTGCGTCCCGAAGACGAGAGCGATGCGGCCCTGCCCGAAAGTTTCGACCCGCATGCCGAGAATATCGCTGTAGAAGGCGCATGTGCGTTCGATATCGGCCACGGTGAGAACGAGATGGTCGAGGCGGTCGATTGCGATCATGGCGCATCCCGGAAATTGCCGTCTGTGAAAACGCAGCCTTGAACCAAAGCCGCCGACGATGTATAAGCGTCTCTACGCATACAGTCTCATGGACCACTTTTGATGGTCATTGTGAGAGTGGGTTCCGCCGGGGCCCGCTCTTTTTTGTTACCTTAACCCCTCGCTTGCCGGGCATACAGCCGGACCAGGACCGCTTGACCGAAAACGCGCCCATATCCGAAATTTCTGCGCCCGATGCGCTGCTCGACGAGCCGCGTCTCGTTTCCGAGACCGGGCTTGCCGCGCGCATCGCCCACGTCGTCGCCCCGACCCTGATGGGCCTCGGGATGCGTCTTGTGCGCGTGAAAATTTCGGGTCAGGACGGCATGACCGTGCAGATCATGGCCGAGCGTCCCGACGGCTCGATGAGCATCGAGGCCTGCGAACTGGCCAGCGAAAGCCTGTCGCCCGTGCTCGATGTCGAGGACGCCATCGCTCAGGCTTACCGGCTGGAAGTGTCTTCGCCCGGCATCGACCGGCCGCTGGTGCGCGTTTCGGATTTCCGGCGTGCGGCAGGCCAGGAGGCGCGTGTCGAATTGGCTACCCCGCAACCTGACGGGCGCAAGCGGTTTCGCGGCTTTGTCCGGGGCGTCGAGGGCGAGGGCGTGGATGCGATTTTGTCGTTCGAGCGCAATGATGCGCGCGCCGACGAGGAAAAGCTGGCGCGCCTGCCGCTCGGCGCGCTCGAGGACGCCCGCCTGGTGCTGACCGACGAATTGATCCGCCAGTCGCTCAAGGCCGGCAAGATCGCCGCCGAAAAGCCGCCCGAAGGCGAGGAGGCGGGCGCCGAGCCGCCGATCCGGCGCGGCCCGGGCCGTTTTGCGGCCAAAAACCAGATGAAGCAGAAGCCGTTGCTTCCGGCCGGCGTGCAGGCCCGGTTCAAGAAATCGCCACCCACGAAATCGCCGTCCGCGCAGCGCGGGGCGCCAAAAGGCAAATAGGAGAAACCGCCATGGCCGTGAGCGCCAACAGGCTCGAGCTTTTGCAGATCGCGGATGCGGTTGCGCGTGAAAAATCGATCGACAAGAGCATTGTCATCGCCTCGATGGAGGACGCGCTGCAAAAAGCCGCGCGTCTGCGCTACGGGCAGGAGATCGAGGTGCGCGCCGAGATCAACCAGAAGACCGGCGAAGTGCGGTTTTCGCGTCTGCTGAACGTGATGGAGGAGGTCGAGAACGACGCCATCCAGATTTCGCTCGCCGATGCGCGCAAGCGCAATCCCGCCGCCGAAGTCGGCGACTGGATCGCAGAGACGCTGCCGCCCTTCGATTTCGGCCGCATCGCCGCGCAATCGGCCAAGCAGGTGATCGTGCAGAAGGTTCGCGAGGCCGAGCGCGACCGCCAGTACGAGGAATTCAAGGACCGCATCGGCGAAATCGTCAACGGTCAGGTCAAGCGCGTCGAATACGGCAATGTCATTGTCGATCTCGGACGCGGCGAAGGCATCATCCGCCGCGACGAAATGATTCCGCGCGAAATGTTTCGCCCCGGCGACCGCGTGCGCGCCTATGTCTACGACGTGCGCCGCGAACAGCGCGGGCCGCAGATTTTCCTGTCGCGCACCCATCCGCAATTGATGGCCAAACTGTTCCGTCAGGAAGTGCCCGAAATCTACGATGGCGTGATCGAAGTGAAGTCGGTCGCCCGCGATCCGGGGTCTCGCGCAAAGATTGCGGTGATTTCGCGCGATTCTTCGATCGATCCCGTCGGCGCCTGCGTCGGCATGCGCGGATCGCGCGTGCAGGCCGTCGTCAACGAGCTTCAGGGCGAGAAGATCGACATCATCCCCTGGTCGGCCGATGCGGCGACCTTCATCGTCAACGCGCTCCAGCCGGCCGAAGTCGTCAAGGTGGTGCTTGACGAGGATTCCTCGCGCATCGAGGTCGTCGTTCCCGACGAGCAGCTCTCGCTCGCCATCGGCCGGCGCGGCCAGAACGTGCGCCTGGCCTCGCAGCTCACCGGCTGGGACATCGACATTCTGACGGAGGCCGAAGAATCCGAGCGTCGTCAGAAGGAATTCGTCGAGCGCACGAATATCTTCATGGAGGCGCTGAACGTCGACGAGGTTGTCGGTCAATTGCTCGCCTCCGAAGGGTTCCGCTCGGTCGAGGAAATCGCCTTCGTCGAGGTAGCCGAACTTGCCACCATCGAAGGTTTCGACGAGGAGACGGCGGGCGAAATTCAGAGCCGCGCCCGCGAATATCTCGAACAGATCGAGGCCGAATACGACGCCCGCCGCAAGGAACTGGGCGTTTCCGACGATCTCAGGCAGATCGAGGGTCTGACGACCGCCATGCTGGTCAAGCTTGGCGAGAACGATGTGAAATCGGTCGAGGATCTCGCGGGCTGCGCAACCGACGATCTCGTCGGCTGGACCGAGAAGAAGGACGGCGAGACCGTGAAATATGCCGGCTTTCTTGAGGGCTTTGAATTGTCGCGCGAGGAGGCGGAGGCCATGATTATGGCTGCGCGCGTCCAGGCCGGCTGGATCGAGGCGGTCGCCGAAGAGGCCGCTGCGGACGCCGAAAGCGCGACGGAGGTCGAATAGGGCTCATGCCGGCGCGGGACGATGAAGAAAGCGGGCCGGTACGGACCTGCATCGTGACCCGCCGTGAACGGTCGCCGGACGATATGATCCGGTTCGTGCTCGCCCCCGACGGGACGGTCACGCCGGATTTGAAGCGCCGCCTGCCCGGGCGCGGCGTGTGGACGACAGCTTCGGCCGAAATCGTGGCGCAGGCGGTAAAACGCCGCGCCTTCGATCGCGGCTTCAAGGGCAAGGCGGCCGCGCCCGACGATCTGCCGGGCCTGGTCGGCAGGCTTCTGGAGGCCGATTGCCTGCAAAGCCTGTCGCTCGCCAACAAGGCGGGGCTGGTCACGACCGGCTTCGCCAAGGTGGAGGCCGCGATTGCCGCGGGCGAGACGATTGCGGTGCTGCACGCCGTCGATGGCGGGCAGGACGGCAAACGAAAGATTGGGCAGGCGCTGCGGCGAAATTTTGCAGGCAGCGCCCCGCCCGAGGTGGAATGCTTGAGCTCCGGCCAATTGGATTTGGCATTGGGCCGGACAAATGTGATACATGCAGCGCTTCGAGCGGGTCCCGCAAGCGTGGCGCTGCTGACGAGATTGAAGAGATTGCAGGCCTACCGGCCGAATGCGCTGCAATCCGCTATGGTGGAAGCCTCTTTGGCGGAAGCCTATTTGGCGGAGCCCTCTATTGCGGCAGGCGCGTCTGGAACGGACTGACCGCACGAGATTTCTCTCCGCGAATTGGCGTTCGCGGCGACGATAACGGGCTATGCCCGAACCGACAGACGAAGACGCAGGTAGTATGAGCGAGACCAAAACCCCCGGCGACAAGACCCTTTCGGTCGGACCGAGCAAGACGCTGACCCTGAAGCGCCCCGTCGAGCAAGGCACGGTGCGCCAGAGCTTTTCGCACGGCCGCACCAAGGCGGTCGTGGTCGAGAAGGTCAAGCGCCGCACGGTCGGCCCGCACGAGACGAAAGCGGCGCCCGCAGCGCCCGCGCCGGCCGCCGCTCCGCCGCCGCCCGCCAAACCCGCGGCGCCATCTGCGCCCGCCAAGGCGCCTTCCGGCGTCGTGCTGCGCACGCTGACCGAGGAAGAGCGTCAGGCGCGCGACCGCGCGCTGGCCGACGCCAGGGTTCGCGAGGAAGAAGACCGCCGCCGCGCCGAGGCGGACGCCAAGGAGCGCGCGGCCCGCGAGGCGCGCGAGGCCGCCGACCGCGAGGCCGCGGCCGAACGCAAGCGCGCCGAGGAAGCGCGTCACACCAAGGAGGCGGAAGCCAAGCGCAAGTCCGAGGTCGAGGCGCGCCGCCGCCTCACGCCGGGCGAGACGCCCGAGCAGCCGGCCGCCGCCGCGCCGG